>NZ_LWFF01000316.1 GCF_001635685.1 Erythrobacter sp. HI0063 | reverse complement strand
GCCGATGAAGATCTGCGGCACGGTGCGTGCCTCCGGCGCCCGCTCAAGCATCTCGGCGCGCTTCGGGCCGCCCATGGTGATATCGTGCTCGGTGTATTCCACGCCCTTTTCGTCGAGCAGGCGCTTCGCCCGGCTGCAGAAACCGCAACCGAATTTCGTGTAGATCGTGACTTCGGGCTTACTCATCGAAAAATGATCCTTCGTGTTTCGCCGGTGCGTCGCAGGCCTGTCCGGCAGCAACCCCATACCGCGCGATCGGGTTCTTGAACGTCATGCCGGTGCGCTTATCTTGGTGTCGTCCGAAGCGGCCACAAGGCGCGTCGGGCGCATCGTTGGGGGCGGCGCCGAATGCGGGCCGCATCCCTATCATGAAAATCGCTCAGAAGAGGATTTGTTTCGATGAACCGTACCGATTTTTCCCCTTATCGCCGCACCACGGTCGGGTTCGACCGTCTGTTTGACCTGCTGGAAAGCCAGGTCCGCAACAATGCGGGCGACAATTACCCCCCATTCAATATCGAGCGGCGCGACGAAGACAGCTATCGCATAACTCTGGCAGTGGCCGGTTTCCGCGAGCGCGATCTCGATATCACGGCGCAGCAGAACCTGCTGACCATTCAAGGCAAGAAGCGCGACGATAGCGTGGAGGGCGAGATGCTGCATGTCGGCATCGCCAATCGCGGTTTCGAACGCCGGTTCGAACTGGCCGATTTCGTCCGGGTCGCCAACGCTGATCTCGCCGATGGCCTCCTGACCATCGATCTCGTGCGCGAAGTGCCCGATGCGATGAAGCCCAAGAAGGTTATGATCGGCGGAGCCCGCAAGCTCGAAGTGGTCGAAGGCGACAAGGCCGAAGACGACGAGAGCGGCAAGGATCGCGACGTCGCCTGATCTTCGATCGAGGCAGTGTAACGAGGGGCGGAGCCGTAAGGCTTCGCCCTTCTCGTTTGCGTGGTGACGAAGGACCGCTGTCCAGGCCGGAACGGAAGGGGGCAATGCCGCAAAGCATTGCCCCCGCGACGCAGAGCGCCGCCTAGCCTCGGAATAAGCCGTCCGGGTCGCAGAAGACGACGAGTTTCGAGGCAAGCCTTTCAACTTGTTGCGCAAAAAAGGGCTGAAGCGTTCTAAAATCACCCCAACCATCGCCCGCAAGCATGGTTTGCCTCACACCGGTTAAAAAATAAAGGCCTCGCGCTCACTAAGCATGCGGGCGCACAACCGCATTCAGCATGCAGTTCGGGCGTCGTCTCGCCGATTCAATCGCTTAGGATGTCTGCTGCACGCGCAAAAAAAATTACATCAAGCGCGCCTGCTCGAGCGCTGCCCCGATAAATCCTGCGAAAAGCGGGTGGGGATCGAACGGGCGCGACTTCAATTCCGGGTGGAACTGAACGCCGATGAACCAGGGATGGTTCGGCCGTTCGACGATCTCGGGGAGCAAACCATCGGGCGACATGCCGGAGAATACGAGGCCTTCTTTTTCGAGCGTGTCGATATAGTGGCTGTTGACCTCGTAACGATGGCGGTGGCGTTCCGAAATTTCGGTGACGCCGCCATAGACCCGCGAGACCTGACTGTCCGCAGCAAGCTTGGCGTCATAGGCGCCCAGACGCATCGTGCCGCCCAGATCTCCGCCCGCTTCGCGCTCCTGCAGGCCATCTTCGCTCATCCACTCGGTGATGATGCCGACGACCGGTTCTTCCGTATCGCCGAATTCCGTCGACGAAGCGGCGGCGACGCCTGCGGAGCGCGCACCTTCGATGCAAGCCATCTGCATCCCAAGGCAAATGCCGAGGAACGGCACCTTGTGTTCGCGAGCGAAGCGGACCGCAGCGATCTTGCCTTCCGACCCGCGCTCTCCAAAACCGCCGGGCACCAGAATGGCGTGCATGGGTTCGAGCTGAGCGGAGATGGCGTCGTCATCCTGCTCGAACACTTCGGCGTCGAGCCATTTGATCTTGACGCGCACGCGATGGGCCATGCCGCCATGAACGAGCGCCTCGTTGAGCGATTTGTATGCGTCCTGCAGTCCGACATATTTACCGATCACGCCGATCACTACCTCGCCTTCGGGGTTCGAATGGCGATCGACCACATCGTACCAGCGGGACAGGTCGGGTTCCGGCGCGTCGGTGATGCCGAAGGCGCGCAGCACTTCGCTGTCGAGCCCTTCCCCATGATATTGCAGCGGGACCGAATAGATCGACGGCGCATCGAGCGCGGGGATCACCGATTCCGCGCGGACATTGCAGAATTGCGCGATCTTGCGCCGCTCGCTTTCGGGGATCGGATGCTCTGCGCGGCAGAGCAGCAGGTCGGGCTTGATCCCGAGGCTGGCGAGTTCGCGCACGCTGTGCTGGGTCGGCTTGGTCTTCAGCTCGCCCGCCGCCGCGATATAGGGGACCAGCGTGACATGGACGCTCAGCGTCTGGTCGACGGGCAGTTCGTTCCTGAGCTGACGGATGGCCTCCATGAAGGGCAGGCCTTCGATGTCGCCGACCGTGCCGCCGATCTCACACAGGATGAAATCGTGATCGTCCTGATCGGCAAGCGCGAATTGCTTGATCGCGTCGGTCACATGGGGAACCACTTGGACCGTCGCGCCCAGATAATCGCCGCGCCTCTCCTTGGCGATGATCTGCTGGTAGATACGGCCCGAAGTGACATTGTCCGCCTGATGCGCGGAAACGCCCGTGAAGCGTTCGTAATGTCCGAGATCGAGATCGGTCTCCGCCCCGTCATCGGTCACGAACACCTCGCCGTGCTGATACGGGCTCATCGTGCCCGGATCGACATTCAGATAGGGGTCGAATTTGCGAATGCGGACCTTATAGCCGCGCGCCTGCAACAGCGCCGCGAGCGATGCCGCCATGAGACCTTTGCCGAGCGAGGAGACCACGCCGCCGGTGATGAAAATGTACCGCGCCATGGGAGCCGGGCCTTAAGCCCCGGTCGTGATTCGGGGCAAGCGTAAACCGGACGAAGCGAGCGATCCGTCGCTCGCCCGTCCACAGATAAGTCGATCGAAAGCGCTTATTGCGCGAGCGGATCGTCGTTGGCGGGCGTGGCCTGGTTCGGGGCCGGAGCAGCCTCGCCACCTGTCACCGGCGTGCCGCCGAGCGGATCCTGCTGTTCGATCGGCGTGACGTTGCGATCCAGAGTCGTCTCGAGCGAGGCGCCCTGCGTCGTTTCCACTGCCAGCGCTGCCAGAGCGATCGACAGGACCACGAAGACCACGGCCAGCCACTTGGTCGACCGAGTGAGGAAATCCGCCGCGCCGCGCGCGCTCAGCATGCCCGACGGACTTCCGCCGATACCAAGACCGCCCCCTTCGGAACGCTGCATGAGGATAACGCCTACAAGGGCAGCGGCCACGATGGCCTGGACGACGGTGAGGAAGAAGAACATCGGATATCCGTTCTGGATGAAAGTGATTTGAAACTAGGTCCGGTTGGTGGCGCGCACAAGGGCGCGCCTCAAACCTCAGCCCTCGTCCGCCTCGGACGCAGCGACCACGATGCCGAGGAAGCTTTCTGCCGACAGGCTCGCCCCGCCGACCAGCGCACCACCGACATGGGGGAGCGAGAGGATCTCGCGCGCATTGTCCGGCTTGACCGAGCCGCCGTAAAGAATGCGAACGCCCGATGCCTGCTCCTCGCCATAGGTTTCGACCAAAAGATCGTGAATGGCGCGATGCATGGCGGCGATATCGTCGGCCTCAGCAGTGCGGCCCGTCCCGATGGCCCAGATCGGCTCATAGGCAACAGTCACGCGTTCCGCCGCGTCATCCAGTTTCGGCAGGCCCGCGCGTAGCTGATCGAGTACAAACTGTTCTGCTCTGCCCGCGTCGCGCGTCGCTTCGCTCTCGCCGCAGCATAGGATGATCCGCAGCCCCGCTTCGAGCGCGGCGGAAACCTTCGCCGCGATCAGCGCATCGCTCTCGCCGTGATCGCCCCGCCGTTCGCTATGGCCCAGAACTACGAACTTCGCGCCCGAATCGGCGGCCATCGTGGCGCTGACATCTCCGGTATGCGCGCCATCCGGCTCCGCATGGCAATCCTGCGCGCCGACGCCGATCTGCTCGGCCTCGCGATGGACGGCGTGAATCAGAGTGAAGGGAGGCGCCAGGGCGACCTCGACCTTCATGTAACGCTGCGCCGCACGGTCGATTGCGCGTGCTTCGGAAAGCATGGCGCGCGTGCCGTTCATCTTCCAGTTTCCAACGATGTAGGGCCGTTCGGCCATGATAAGGTCCTGTAGATTTGCGATGGGTTGCCGCCATATGGGCAGGCCGGGGCTGGTCCGCTAGCCGACAGCGGCCCCCGGGTCAAAACCTTCGACACCTGTTGCGGCAAGGTCGCAGCATGGATAAAGCGCGGCACTCCTCCCGGTCGCGCTGTGCCCGGACACCATTTCCGACAGGACGCTTTTCGCAGCCATGCTCACCTTCTTCCGCAGCTTCTTCAAGTCCAAGATCGGCCTCGGGCTCACCTTCGCCTTTCTGGGATTGATCGCCTTCGCCTTCGCCAGCGCCGACGTGTCGAGCACGGGCATGTTCGGCGGGGTTGCCGGCGGCAATCGCGTGGCGGTGGTGGGCGGCGAGCGGATCGACAGCGCCGAACTCAGCCGCTCGACCTCGAGCGCGCTGGATCGCGTGCGCCAGGAAGATCCGACGATTTCGATGCCCGAATTCATCGCGCAGGGTGGTTTCGACGAAGTGCTGAGCCAGTTGATCGATCGGTATGTGATCTCCGCCTTCGCCCGGGACAATGGCCTCAGAGCAGGCGACAACCTCATCAATAGCGAGATCCGGACTATCGGGGCCTTCCGCGGGGCGGACGGAAATTTCAGCGAAACAGCCTACCGTCAGGCGCTGGCCGCGCAGGGTCTTACCGATGCGCAGGTGCGCAACGACATCCGTTCGGGCCTTCTGGCTCAGCAGATTGCCGGGCCGTCCGCCTTCGGGGCAGTGATGCCGCAGGCCTTGGCGCGGCGCTATGCCGGCCTGTTCCGCGAGCGGCGCGAAGGCGCGATCGGCTTTCTTCCCTCTGCGGCCTTCGCGCCCGAAGGCGCGCCTAGCAGCCAGCAATTGCAAGCATTTTACGAAGCGAACCGCGCGGATTTCATCCGGCCCGAACGCCGCATCGTGCGCTACGCCACATTCGATAACGACGCGATCGCCGACGAGATCGAGCCGACCGAGAACGAGATCGCCGCGCGCTATCAGCAGGACCGCGCGCAATACGCGGCAAGCGAAACGCGCAGCTACACCCAGCTGATCGTGCCGACGCAGCAGGCCGCCAATGCGCTCCGCGAACGTGTCCAAGGCGGCGCTTCGCTGGATGCCGTGGCACGGGAAGCCGGTTTCAGCACAGTGCAGCAGGAAGCCGTGACGCGTGCCGAGGTCGCTTCCGACGCCTCTTCGGCGGTCGCCGACGCGATCTTCAGCGCGGCACGCGGGTCCATCGCGGTTCCGGCGCGCAGCGCGCTTGGCTGGCATGTCGTGCGGGTCGATGCCGTCAACAGCACGCCAGCCCGCCCACTCGCGCAGGTCCGCGGCGAAATCGCCGATACGGTGCGCGAAGAAAAGCGCACGCGCGCGCTCGCCAATGTCGCCGCCGAGATCGAAGAACGGATCGACGAAGGCGCCACACTGGCCGATGTCGCGCGCGAGCGCGGGATCGCGGTCGAAACGACGCAACCGCTGACTGCAAACGGCCAAGTTTACGGCACCGACGAGACGGCACCTGAAATTCTCGGCCCGGCGCTCGCGACCGCATTTCAAATGGAAGAGAGCGAACCGCAGGTCGCGGAGATCGAGCGAGGCGAGACCTATCTCGTCTTCGAAGTCACGCGCATCACCGGAGCCGCCACGCCCCCGCTTGCGGAAATTCGCGATCAGGTCACGGCCGCATGGCGCCTGACGCAAGGTTCGCAGGCGGCGCGCGCTGCTGCCGATCGCGTTATCAAGCGCCTGCGCGAAGGGACGAGCCTGGCAGCCGCCTTGCAGGCAGAGGATGTCGCTCTACCCGCAGTGGAAAACATCAACCTGACCCGTGAGGACCTGGCGCGCCAGCAGGACCGGCGCATTCCCCCACCCCTGGCTTTGATGTTCAGCATGGCACAGGGCACGGCGAAGAAGCTGGCCGCAGCGCGCGATCTCGGTTGGTTCGTGGTCGACCTCGAAGAGATTTCGGTCGGAACGATGGAAGCCGACGATCCGCTGATCGGACAAGCACGCGAACAGCTCGCCTCGACGCTGGGTCAGGAATACACCGAGCAGCTGATCGCGGCGATGAGGAGCGAGGTCGGCATCGAGCGCAACGAGGACGCCATCGCGGCCGTGCGCCGCCAGCTGGTCGGGGAGCGGCCATGAGAGCCGGAGAAATCGGGCGGGACTGAGCGGATGTTGGGTGAAGAGCAGGCGCTGACGGCGCTGTCGGCGGGTCGCCCGGCCCTGGTCTGGCGCACAATCGTCGCCGATACCGAGACGCCGGTCGGCGCGGCACTGAAACTCATGGAGCCGCAGCGCGGAGATTTTCTGCTCGAATCCGTCGAAGGGGGTGCGGTTCGGGGGCGCTACAGTCTATTGGGACTCGATCCGGATCTCGTCTTCCGCGCCGAACGGGGCGAAGCGTCGATCAACCGCCAGTGGCGCTCGGATCGCGCAGCGTTCGAGGCCTATTCGGACAATCCCGTAACGGCCCTGCGCGCTCTGTCTAGAGAATGCCGCCTCGCCGTACCCGAAGGCCTTCCGCCCGCTTTGGCGTGTCTGGTCGGCTATTTCGCCTACGAGACGATCGGAATGGTCGAGGCGGTGCCGCGCGCCGCGGAGCCGGGGCTGGGGCTGCCCGACATGGTGTTCGTGCGCCCGACCCTCCTTTTCGTGTTCGACAGCCTAGGCGACGAATTGCACTGCATCGCCCCGATCTGGCCGGATTCCGAAAGCGATCCGTCGGGCCAGATGGAAGCGGCACGAAACCGCATTGCAACGGCGCTGCAACGGCTCGAAGGCGCGCGTGCGCCTGCCAATCCCGCTCCGACCGGGGAACTGCCTGAAGCGCGGCTCGATCCGGTCATGGCGGCGGACGATTACACCGCCATGGTGGACCGGGCGAAAGAATACATCGTGGCGGGCGACATCTTTCAGGTCGTCCTGTCGCAGCGCTATACCTGTCCCTTCCCCTTGCCGCCGGTCGAACTCTATCGCGCTTTGCGGCGGGTCAATCCGTCGCCCTTCCTCTATTTCCTCGACCTGCCAGATTTCGCCGTGGTCGGGTCGAGCCCGGAAATTCTCGTCCGCGTCCGCCCCGATCAGGACGGCGCCAACGAAGTGACCGTGCGCCCCATTGCCGGAACCCGCCCGCGCGGGGCCGACGATCAGGCCGATCGGGCCGCCGAGGAATCCCTGCTGTCCGACGCGAAAGAGCGGGCCGAACACTTGATGTTGCTCGATCTCGGGCGCAACGATGTCGGCCGCGTCGCCGAGCGCGGCAGCGTCGAAGTCACGGACAGTTTTACAATCGAACGTTACAGCCATGTCATGCATATCGTGAGCAATGTCGTCGGACGGCTCGATCCAAAGTTCGACGCCGTCGATGCGCTGTTCGCCGGATTCCCGGCGGGCACGGTCAGCGGCGCGCCCAAGCTGCGCGCCTGCCAAATCATCGCCGAGCTGGAGCGCGATGCGCGCGGGCCATATGCCGGCGGCGTCGGCTATTTCGCACCGGACGGCTCGCTCGACAGCTGCATCGTGCTGCGCACCGCCGTGGTGAAGGATGGGACGATGCACGTCCAGGCGGGGGCCGGCATCGTGGCCGACAGCGATCCCGAATACGAACGGCGCGAATGCGAAGCCAAGGCGGGCGCTCTGCGAGCGGCAGCGGCCGAAGCGTTCCGTCAGGCGGAGCAGCGCGCATGATGCGTTTCGTTGCCCCTCTCGCGCTCGCCGCGCTCGCTCTGGCAGGCTGCGACGCACAGCCCGAAGGCAAGCCTGTCGCCCGCGCCAAGATCGACGGTAGCGTGGGCGCCCCCGCCCCGACGCCGAGCGAGGATGCCACCATTGCGAGCCAGGTCGAATCCGCCTGCCGCTCGGTCATCTTCGAGAACACCTCGCTGACCCACTGCCTCGCCATCCCCTCGCGCCATCGCATCACGACCGCGCTGGCGAACGGATCGGGCGAGAATTACCGCAGCCTTTCGAAGCTGTCCGAAGCGATGGACGGGGACAGAGTCGCCTTTGCCATGAATGCAGGCATGTTTGACGACGATGGCGATCCGATCGGCTATTTCGTGGAAGGATCCGAACGCCTCAAAACGCTCAACGCCGCCGATGGCGAGGGCAATTTTCACCTCAACCCCAATGGCGTGTTCTACGGATCGGGCGAGACATGGGAAATCCGCACAACGCAGGATTTCCTCGCCAACGTGTCCGACAGGCCCGAATTCGGAACGCAGTCGGGTCCGATGCTGCTGATCGACGGCAAGGTCCATCCCGAGATCACCGCAGACGGCCCTTCGCGCCTGATTCGCAACGCCGTGGGCGTGGACGAGAAGGGGCGCGCGCATTTCGTGATTTCGAACGCCCCGCTTTCGTTCGGAAAGCTCGCCCGTTTCTTCCGCGACGAGTTGAAGACGCCCAACGCGCTGTTTCTCGACGGGAGCGTGTCGGCGCTGTGGAACCCCGCCACCGGTCGCACCGATGGCGGGGCGGCGATCGGCCCGATGCTGGTCGTAATGAAGAAGGAAGCGCCCGATGAATGACGCGCCCACCAATCCAAACGGGGACCGCCGCACGCTCTATCCCGAAATCGAACCGTACGAGAGCGGTATGTTCGATGTCGGCGAAGGGCATTCGCTCTATTACGAGCGGGTCGGCACCCCCGGCGCAAAGCCTGCCGTGTTCCTGCATGGCGGGCCCGGCGGCGGGATGAGCCCAAACCATCGGCGCCAGTGGAATCCGGACCATTACGACGTCCTCCTTTTCGACCAGCGCGGCTGCGGTAAATCGACGCCGTTCGCGGAGATCGACAAAAACGACACCTGGCGCATCGTCGAGGATATCGAGCGGCTTCGCGAAATGTGCGGGCACGAGAAGTGGCAGGCCTTCGGCGGCAGCTGGGGCTCGACTCTCGCGCTCGCCTACGCCCAGACCTATCCCGATCGCGTCAGCGAACTGGTCCTGCGCGGCGTGTTCCTGGCCCGGCAGAAGGAAAAGGACTGGCTCTACCGCTATGGCGCGAGCGAGATCATGGCCGAACAGTGGGACGATTTCGCCGGGCTCATCCCCGAAGGCGAGCGCGACAATCTGGTCCAGGCCTATTACGATCGGCTGACGAGCGAGGACGAGGAGACCCGCCTCGCCGCCGCGCGCGAATGGTCGCTCTGGGAAGGCAGCGTCGCCACGCTGCTGCCCGACGAGGCGCTGATGGACAGTTTCGGCGATCCCGCCAAGGCGATCCCCTTCGCCCGCATCTGCGCGCGGTTCTTCCTCGAGGATTTCTTCCTCGAAGAGGCGCAACTGCTCAAGAATCTGGACACGATGCGGCACATTCCCGGCATCATCGTTCAGGGACGCCACGATATCTGCACGCCGCCCACCTCCGCGTGGGAGCTGAAGAAGGCCTGGCCGGAAGCCGAGCTCTGGATCGTGAACGATGCGGGCCACAGCGCGGGCGAGAAGGGCATTATCGACGGTCTCGTCCGCGCGACCGACAAATTGGCGGGCATCGACAGCGCCCCATGATCCTCGTCATCGACAATTACGACAGCTTCACCTTCAACCTCGTCCATTATCTGATGGAACTGGGCGCAGAGGTGCGGGTGGAGCGCAACGATGCGCTGAGCGCGTCGGAAGCGCTTGCCAGCGGAGCCAAGGGCATCCTGATTTCGCCCGGCCCCTGCACGCCCAACGAGGCGGGGATCAGCCTCGATTGCGTCGCGGCCTGCGCCGATGCGGGCCTGCCGCTGCTCGGCGTGTGTCTCGGACATCAGGCGATCGGGCAGCATTTCGGCGGGCGCGTGGTGCGCGGCGGGCTGATGCACGGCAAGACATCGCCGGTCGATCATGACCGTACGGGCGTGTTCGCCGGTCTGCCCTCCCCCTTCACCGCCACGCGCTATCACTCGCTGGTGGTGGAGGACATTCCGAACGTCCTCCACGTCAATGCGACGAGCGAGACGCCCGGTCTGGACGGGACGAGCGTGATGGGCTTTCGCCATCGCGAGCTGCCGATCCACGGCGTTCAGTTCCACCCCGAAAGTATCGCGACCGAGCATGGCCATGCCCTGCTCGCCAATTTCCTCGAAATCTGCGGTATGGAAGCGAAAATCCCGGCATGAAGCATCTGCCCCTCGCCGTCCCCCACTTGACCGAGACCGAGGCCGAGGAAGTCTTCGGCTGGATCCTCGATGGCGAGGCGAGCGAGGAAGAGATCGCCCGCTTCCTCCTCGCCATGACCGAGCGGAGCGAGACGGCGGAAGAGATCGCCGGTGCGGCGCGCGCTTTGCGAGCGCGGCTGATCCCGGTCGCGGCACCCGAAGGCGCGGTCGATTGCTGCGGCACCGGCGGCGACGGGCACCACACGCTCAATGTCTCGACCGCTGTCAGCCTGGTGGTCGCCGCCTGCGGCGTGCCGGTCGCCAAGCACGGCAATCGCGCGGCGAGCAGCAAGTCGGGCGCGGCGGACACGCTGGAAGCGCTCGGCCTCGACATGGAAGCGGCGGGGCGCACGGCGGAAAAGACTCTGGCCGAACTCGGGATCTGTTTCCTCTTCGCCAAGAACCATCATCCGGCGATGGGCCGCATCCAGCCCATCCGCCAGAAGCTGGCCCGCCGCACGATCTTCAACCTGATGGGCCCGCTCTCCAATCCCGCCGGGGTTGAGCGCCAGCTGATCGGGATCGCCCGGCCCGCCTATGTGCCGATCTATGCCGAAGCCAAGGCGAGCCTCGGCACCAAACGCACCTTCATCGTATCGGGCGACGAAGGGCTGGACGAATTGAGCCTCGCAGGTGGGAACGAGCTGGCGGACGTCGCCGGATCGGACTTTGCGATGCAGCGCGTCGATGCGGATGCGGCAGGCCTACCCCACGCGCCGATCGAAGCGATCAGGGGCGGCGATGCAGCGCATAACGCAAAGGCTCTCGAAGCCCTGCTCGGCGGCACACCCGGCCCCTATCGCGACGCAGTACTGCTGAATGCCGCCGCGACTCTGATCGTCGCAGGCCGGACCGAGGACTGGCGCGAAGGCGCGGCAATGGCGGCGGAAGCGCTCGACAGCGGCAAGGCGCGCGATCTGCTGGCGCGCTGGATAGACATGGCGAAGTGACGATGAACAAGCTCGACGAAATCTGCGCCACCAAGCGCGAGGAAGTGGCCGATCGCCGCACGCGCTCCACCATCGGCGATCTCGATGCCGCCGCAATGATGCAATCCGAGCCGCGCGGCTTCGAAGCGGCGTTGCGAAAGGCGAGCCGCGACGGTTTCGGCCTGATCGCGGAGATCAAGAAGGCCTCGCCCTCGAAGGGGCTGATCCGCGCCGATTTCGATCCCGCCGATCATGCCCGCGCTTACGAGGAAGGTGGCGCGACCTGCCTCTCGGTGCTGACCGATGCGCCGTATTTCCAGGGGCACGAGGATTACCTGATGCAGGCCCGCGCCGCCTGCGCGCTGCCGGTCTTGCGCAAGGATTTCATGGTCGATCCCTGGCAGGTCGCCGAAGCCCGCGCGATCGGGGCGGATGCGATCCTGATCATCGTCGCCGCGCTGGACGACGGGGTCATGGCCGAAATCGAGGCCGCCGCGATCGAGCGCAGGATGGATGTGCTGGTCGAGGTTCATGACGAAGCCGAAATGGCGCGCGCGGCGAAGCTGAAATCGCGCCTGATCGGCGTCAACAACCGCGATCTGAAGACCTTTACCACCGATCTCGCCACGACCGAACGGCTCGCCGAACTCGCGCCCGAGGATGCCTTGCTGGTGGGCGAAAGCGGCATCGCCACGCATGAGGACTGCCAACGCCTCGCCCAATCGGGCGTGCGCAATTTCCTCGTCGGCGAAAGCCTGATGCGCCAGGCCGATGTCGCGGCGGCCACGCGCGCACTGCTCGGCGCATGAGCGGCCTCACTCATCTCGACGAACACGGCGCGGCGCGCATGGTCGATGTCGGCGCGAAGCCGGTGAGCCAGCGCAAGGCCGTCGCCGAAGGACGCATCCGCATGTCGGGCGAAGCGCTGGCCGCTTTGTGGGACGGCACCGGGCCGAAAGGCGATGCGCTCGCGACCGCGCGGATTGCGGGCATCATGGCGGCGAAGAAGACCGGCGAGCTGATTCCGCTCTGCCATCCGCTGGCGCTCGACGCCGTGACGGTCGCCCTCGAGCGCGAGAGCGACGCGATCCGTGTCACTGCCACCACCTCCTGCACCGGACGCACCGGAGTAGAAATGGAAGCCATGGCCGCGGCAAGCGTGGCGCTGCTGACGCTTTACGACATGGGCAAGGCTGAAGACCGGGCAATGACGATCGAAGGCGTGCGACTGATCGAAAAGCTGGGCGGAAAATCCGGCCATTGGCGCGCCGAGCTGTGATTGCGCTCGAAGAAGCGTGGGATCGCCTGCTCGGATCGATCGACGCTCTCGATGCGGAGCTGGTCGACATCGACAGGGCGGGCGGCCGCTATTTACGCGAACCGCTGATCGCGCGCAGGACGCAGCCCTACGCCGATCTGTCGGCCATGGATGGCTTTGCCGCTTGCGGTGAAGGGCCTTGGGATCTGGTCGGGGAGGCTCGCGCGGGCCATGCCTTCGATGGGGCGCTTCGAACCGGTCAGGCGGTCGCGATATCGACCGGGGCCGCTCTTCCCGAAGGTGCGGACCGCATCGTCGTGAAGGAGGATGCCAGCGTCGCGCACGGCCGTCTCGACGCGGATCCTGCGCCGGAGCCGGGCCGCCATATTCGCCGCCGGGGCCTCGATTTTCGCCACGGCGACGCTCTGATCGCCGCAGGGCATCGCATGACAGCGGCCCAAATCGCCCTCGCCCGGACCGCCGGCGTCGCCAACGTCAGCGTCGCGCGCCGCGCCAAAGTGGCTATCCTCGAATGCGGGGACGAGTTGCATGCCGATCCCGCCAAATGTCCGCCGGATGGCCTCCCCGCCTCCAACGGCGCGATGATGGCCGAGATGGTGCAATCGTTGGGCGCAAAGGTTTCTGACCGCGCGCTCGTGCCCGACAGGCTGGACGCTCTGGTCGAAGCTCTGGACGCCGCACGCGATGCCGATCTTCTGCTCACCTCGGGTGGCGCGTCCGTGGGTGAACACGACCTGATCAAGCCCGCGCTCGAAAAAGCGGGGTTTACGCTCGACTTCTGGCGCGTCGCCATCCGTCCCGGCAAGCCCATGATCGTGGCGCGGAGGGGCAAACAGCTCATGCTCGGGCTGCCCGGCAATCCGGTCTCAACCTTCGTGACGGCGCTCCTGTTCGCGCTTCCGGCGTTGCGCCGCATGGCTGGCGCTTGCGAGCCGCTGCCGCGCTCTGTGCGCCTCCCTCTCGACGGCGAACTGCCCGCCGGCGGCACCCGACGCGAATACCTGCGCGCGAGCCTTGGCCCCGAAGGGGTCGTTCCGATCACGGAGCGCGACAGCAGCGCATTGGCCGCTCTTGCCCGGGCGGACGTCTTGATCGACCGATCAATCGATGCGCCTGACGAAACAAAAGGCGCCCTCGTCCCGTGCTACCTGCTCCAGAATGGCGCAATCGCTTGACTTGAAGGAAATGGTTGCCTAATTGTTCCGTATTCGTTCACGGCCTGCATCGAAAACAGCGTCGGAATAGAGTTTTAGGAGCCAAGCACCATGCTGACTGCCAAGCAGCACGAACTGATCCGCTTCATCCAGACCCGGCTTGAAGAAACCGGCATCTCCCCCTCTTTCGAGGAGATGAAGGAAGCGCTCGATCTGAAGAGCAAATCGGGCGTGCATCGCTTGATCTCCGCCTTGGAAGAGCGCGGCTTTATCCGGCGCCTGCCCAACCGCGCGCGTGCGCTCGAAGTGCTGAAGACGCCCGAAGAAGCCGTGTCGAGCCCGCGAGCGCGAAACGCTGCGGCAGCGAATGCGCCCAGCGCCGCGAACGACACTGTCGGTGCAGCCACCGCTGCGCGAACTCCCGAACCGGCCAATGATGTGCTTGAAATTCCGCTGCACGGACGCATCGCCGCCGGCGCCCCGATCGAAGCGATCGAAGGACAGTCGAGCCTTCCGGTGCCTGCCGCCCTGCTCGGCCCCGGCGATCATTACGCGCTGGAAGTATCGGGCGATTCGATGATCGAAGCAGGCATCTTCGACGGGGACTTCGCGCTGATACGCCGAACCGATACGGCGCGCGACGGCGAAATCGTGGTCGCGCTCGTCGATAACGAGGAAGCGACGCTCAAATTCCTGCGTCGGGAAGGAGGCCGCGTGCGGCTCGATCCGGCGAACGCGTCCTACGAAGCGCAGATTTACAATCCCGCACAGGTTCAGGTCCAGGGCAAGCTTGCCGGCCTTTTGCGGCGCTATCACTGATCGCGGCACTGATCGTGGTATCGATCGCGGCGGCGGCTCTGGCGCAGTGATCGAGGCGCTCGACCACGTTCAACTTGCCATGCCTTCCGGCGGCGAAGACCAGGCACGTGTTTTTTACTCCGACCTGCTCGGCATACCGGAAGTGCCCAAGCCACCCCATCTCGCCAAGAGAGGCGGATGCTGGTTCGAGCGCGGTCCGCTCAAGGTGCATCTCGGCGTGGACATGGACTTCCGTCCCGCACGGAAGGCGCATCCCGCCTTCCGCGTGGCCGATCTCGCGGTTCTGACGAAGCGCCTGTCCGAGGCGGGTTTTTCAGTCACCGAGGACGAACCGCTCGCGGGATATGAGCGCTGTTATGTCGACGATCCGTTCGGGAACCGTATCGAAATGATGGAAGCGTTGTAGCATAACGCGCCTCGGCGAGTGCGACAAAGCCAAGGGCCGACGTGCAAGAGCGCTGGATACGCTAGTGCCGGTCGATTGGCGAATCCCGGACCTTTCTTCAGCGTGCTTCCCATCCTTGCCCGATCGCCCGCGAGTTAGCGCCTCGAACCACCCTTCCACCAGCCATGCTCGCCCTGCGATTGTGCCACTGTCCTTATCCGCTCCTCGGCCAGATAGACCGCCGTTCCACCCTCGCGCGTCAGAAAGCGGCGATCCGCCTTCAGCCAACGGGGCTGACATGAGCGCGGCAGGAAGCGGTCGGCGATGACGATATCGGCACGTTCGCAGGCGGCGGCGAGGGCGCGTTCCTCGACCATCTCGCGGCTGCGGGCCATCAGCAAGTGCCAATCGCGGTCCCCTCGCTCCAGCGTAAGTACACAGAAATCGGGGCTACAGCGCGCCCCCGGCCAGCGCTCGAACGGCAGGACCTCTCCCTCCGCACCCGCCAGTTCCATCAGATTGTCGCTTGCGAAGCTTGACCGGCTTTCGCGCAGCACGAGCAGGCGATCGCTTTCGCCGGTCACGCCGACATGGCGCCCGTCGCGCGTTATCAGGATGTCGGGAATCGGCGTCAGCGCGAAGACGAGTACCCCGCCTGCGACCGGCAATAACCCGCAGAGCCGCGCCCTTCCCTTCCAGAGAGCCAGCCAAAGCAGGCCGCCTACGATCGTCAGAACTGTGACGAGGTCCATTTGCGGCATCAGCTTCACCGCACCCGGCTGAGTGGCCGTGAAATGCGCGAGGCCGAGCAAGGCATCGAGAGAAAGCTGCGCCGCCCACCACACCGGTGCGCCCGCACCCACCACATCCAGCAGCAGTGCCAGAGCGAGGAGCGGCATTGTCACGAACGTCACCAGTGGGATCGCGACGACATTGGCGAAAGCGCCGTAAACGCCCGCCCGATGGAAGTGGAACAGCACGATCGGCATTAGCGCGACTTCGATCAACAAGCCGGTCGCAAACAGCATGGCGACACGCCGCGCGGTTCGCGCAAAGGCGCTTTCCTCACGCGGGGCCAGGAAGCGTTTGACACACTCCGCGTTGTGCAGCGCCACGATCGCGATCACGGCAGCGAAGCTCATCTGGAAACTCGGCCCCACCAGCGATTCCGGCCAGAGGGCCAGCACGACGATTGCGGCCACGGCCACCATTCGCAGCGAAAGGGGTTCGCGGCCGAGCGCCAGCGCGATCAGGACCAGCACCGCGCCCACGCAGCTGCGCACCGTGGGGACTTCCGCGCCGGTCAGCAGCGTGTATCCGATCCCCGCCAGCGCGCCCACCATCGCAGCCGCCAGCGGCAGCCGCATGCGTAGCGCCAGCCACGGCCATAGCGCCAACAGCTTGATCGCCAGAAAATAGGCCGCTGCGATCACCGCGCTGACATGCAGGCCGCTGATCGAGAGCAAATGCGTGAGCCCGGAATCGCGCATCGCCGCTTCGTCGGCCTCGCTGATTGCGCCGCGATCGCCGCTCGCCAGCGCCGCCGCGATGCTGGCCGCCGATCCGTCCATATGCGCGCGGACATGGGCGGACAGAGTGCGCTGCGCTTCCGCAAGGGGGGCACTGCGGTCCGCTCTTTCGACCAGATCGATCGGGCCCGCCAGCGATCCCGTCGCCGCCAGACCGTCGAACCATGCCGTACGTGCGAAATCGTAAGCGCCGGGCAGGATCGGCGGCGAAGGGGGCATCAGCCGGGCTTTCAGGCGCAGGCGCGCGCCCTCCTGCATCGCCGCCGTCGCGCGATCCCGCGGCACGTTGATCCGCACCTTCATGGCTCGGCCCTGTTCCGGATCGCGCACGGCAAGCGTCAGCCGTACGCGCTCTTCGGCGGGCTGATCCTCGCGTTCGAGCACGCGCCCGTCGAGCGAGAGGACGCGCGGATAGGCAATCGGTTCGGCGCCGACCATGGCAGAGCGCGCCCAGATCACGCTCGTCCCCAATGCCAGCACGCTCGCCAGGGCAATGGACGCGATCATCAGCTGCGTCCTGTCCTCCCGCCCCCGCCACACGGCCAGCGCACCGAGACCGCCAAGAGCGCACGCGGCTAGGAATGTCGCCCACTCCCATGGCGCATCGAACAGGAACCACGCCCCGATGCCGCTCGCGAAACCCACGGCGAGCCAAGGGCCGCGATCGAATCCGGCACGGTCGAGAAAGCGCTCCGCACGGTCGGCCAGAGCCGCCGGGACACTGGACAAGCGGCGGCGCTTGCGCCATTGGCGCTGCGCTGCACCATCATGTGGGGTATCGCCCCCGTGAAACGGCACGTCAGCCACCGGAGGCGCCGATCGCGTCGCCATCACGATATCAGAAGGGAAAGCGGGTATAATGGCAAGCGATAGCGACGCGGCACACGGAAAGGTCGTAACGCGCTTCGCCCCTTCGCCCACCGGTTTTCTGCATATCGGCGGCGCGCGTACCGCGCTTTTCAACTGGCTTTTCGCCCGGCACCACGGCGGCAAGGCGCTGCTTCGGATCGAGGATACCGATCGCAAGCGCTCCACCCAGGACGCGATCGACAAGATCATCGAAGGTCTCGACTGGCTCGGCCTCGATTACGACGATGCACCCGTGTTCCAGTCGGACCGAGCCGAGCGCCATGCCGAAGTCGCGCACCAGCTGCTCGATGCCGGCCATGCCTATAAATGCTACGCGACGCCGGAAGAACTCGAGGCGATGCGCGCCGAACAGCGCGCGAACAAGCTGCCGATGCGCTACGATGGCCGGTGGCGCGATCGCGATGCCTCGGAAGCCCCCGAGGGCGCGCCTTTCACGATCCGGTTGAAGACGCCGCAGGACGGCGAAACGGTAATCGAGGATGCGGTGCAGGGCCGCGTAACCGTCCGCAACGAAGAAATCGACGATTATATCCTGCTGCGCGCCGATGGAACGCCGACTTATATGCTGGCCGTGGTTGTCGACGACCACGACATGGGCGTCACGCACATCATTCGCGGCGACGATCACCTCAACAACGCCTTCCGCCAATTGCCGATCATCAAGGCAATGAATGAAATCGGGGGGGGCTGGCCCGAGCCGATCTACGCCCACATCCCGCTGATCCACGGGACGGACGGTGCAAAGCTCTCTAAACGCCACGGCGCGGTGGGTGTCGAAGCTTATCGCGACGAAGAAGGCGTGCTGCCCGAAGCGCTGTTTAATTATCTGCTGCGCCTTGGCTGGGGCCATGGCGACCGCGAAGAGATTACGCGCGAGGAAGCGGTCGCACTGTTCGATCTGAAGGGCGTCGGCAAAAGTGCTTCGCGTTTCGATCTGAAGAAGCTTCAGAATCTCAACGGCCACTATATTCGCGAGGCGGACGACACGCGCCTCGCCGCGCTGGTTGCCAAGCGGATCGGTCCGGATGCCGATGAGAAGCTGCTCGCCGAAGCGATGCCGGTACTCAAGACGCGCGCCCGTTCGCTGAACGAGCTGGCCGAAGGCGCTGCCTTCCTGTTCGCTACCCGCCCCCTTGTCCTGACCGAGAAAGCGGCCGGTCTGCTCGACGATCAGGCGCGCGTATATCTCGCCGAAGTTTCGACCGCGCTAGCAGCGGAAAACGACTGGACAACCGAGACGCTGGAAGCCACTACCAAATCGCTCGCCGAACGGCTCGAACTGGGCCTCGGCAAGCTCGCGCAGCCGATGCGCGCGGCACTGACGGGGACGACGACGTCCCCTGGAATTTTCGACGTTCTGGTCCTGTTGGGACGGGAAGAGGCGCTCGCACGGATCGACGCGCAAGCCCTCCCGGCAGGCTCGGAAGACCAATAGCTTAAGGAGCAGATTATGGCCGACAAGCAGGCGAAACTGGACTTCGGCGACAGCTCGGTGGATTTCCCCGTGCTCGAAGGGACGTGCGGTCCCGACGTGGTCGACATCCGCAAGCTGTACGGATCGACGGGCAAGTTCACTTACGATCCCGGTTACAAGTCCACGGCGAGCTGCGAAAGCGCGCTCACCTTCATCGACGGTGAAGAAGGCGTCCTGCTCCACCGCGGCTACCCGATCGGGCAGCTTGCCGAACATTCCAATTTCATGGAAGTCTCGCACCTGCTGCTGAACGGCGAGTTGCCGACGCAGGACGAGCTGGACGATTTCACCTACACGATCACGCGCCACACCATGGTGCATGATCAGCTGCGCCAGTTCTATCAGGGTTTCCGCCGCGATGCGCACCCGATGGCGATCATGTGCGGCGTGGTCGGCGCGCTGTCGGCCTTCTATCACGACAGCACCGACATTTCGGACCCCGAGCACCGCAAGATTTCCAGCCACCGGCTGATCGCCAAGATGCCGACCATCGCGGCGATGGCGTATAAATATTCGATCGGCCAACCCTTCATGTCGCCGCAGAATTCGCTGAGCTATACCGGCAATTTCCTGCGCATGACCTTCGGCGTTCCGGCGGAGGAGTACGAAATCCACCCCGCGATCGAGCGGGCGATGGACCGGATCTTCATCCTCCACGCCGACCACGAACAGAATGCCTCGACCTCGACCGTCCGGCTCGCCGGTTCTTCGGGCGCGAACCCGTTCGCCTGCATCGCGGCCGGCATCGCTTGCCTGTGGGGCCCGGCGCATGGCGGCGCGAACGAGGCGGCGCTGAACATGCTTCAGGAAATCGGCACGCCCGACAAGATCCCGCACTATATCGAGCGGGCCAAGGACAAGAACGATCCGTTCCGCCTGATGGGCTTCGGCCACCGGGTCTATAAGAACTATGATCCGCGCGCGACCGTGATGCAGAAGACGGTTCGCGAAGTGTTCGATGCGCTGAATGTCAGCAATCCGGTGTTCGAGACCGCGTTGCAGCTCGAGGAAATGGCGCTCAACGACGATTACTTCATCGAGAAGAAGCTGTTCCCGAACGTCGATTTCTATTCCGGCGCGATCCTTTCGGCGATCGGCTTCCCGACCACGATGTTCACCGCCCTGTTCGCGCTAGCGCGTACGGTCGGCTGGGTGGCGCAGTGGAACGAAATGATCTCCGATCCCGGCCAGGTCATCGGTCGCCCGCGCCAGCTTTACACCGGCCCGACGCATCGCGATTACGTGCCGATCGACAAGCGCTGAGCGCAAAATCGAATGTGAATTTGGGAAAAAGGGGGTGCTGCGGCGCCCTCTTTTTTCATATCGAAGCGTCGGAAATTCGCACTGGATGCGCGACCTTATTTTCCGAGATTTGGACCGTCACGGGGCTCGCTGCGCAGATCTTCTGCGGCCGGAACCGACAGCGTGAAGCGAGCCCCCTGCCCTCTTGCGCTTTCGACCGTCAGATCGCCGTCCATCGCGCGCGCTATGCGGCGGGAGATGTAGAGCCCCAGGCCCGATCCCCCGTCCCCGCTCCGCCCGAGACGCTCGAACTTTTCGAATATCTTGGCCTGCTGATCCTCGTCGATGCCATGGCCCTGATCCGCCACGGTCACCATCGCCCTTTGGCCGATCCGATCGAGGCGGACCCAGACCTGGCTGCCCTCCGGCGAATAGCGGATGGCGTTGTTGATCAGATTGATGAGAACCTGCAGCACGCGCCGGAACTCGGCGATCGCGAGCTGGCTTTCTCCGTTCGGCGGTGCGCTCAGCTCGATACCCTTTTCGCGCGCACGCACACCCAGAATTCCGCATGCCTGCCGCGCGACATTGCCGAGATCGATGCGGTCGGGTGCGGTAACGAAATCATCCGATTCCACGATTTCGAGGTCGGACAGGTCGTCGATCAGCGCGAGCAGGTGCTGGCCTGCCGCCGCGATATCGGCGGCGTAATTGCTGTATTCTTCACCCAAGGGGCCAGCGAGCTTGGTGCGAATCGTTTCGGCATTGGCGATAATGCGATTGATCGGCTGCCGCAGCACAGGAGAAAGATCGCGCCCGAGCGAGGGCGGTTCGGATCCGGGCTCGCTCGGCTCGTCCAGAGCGCCTGCACCCAACGGTCGATCGGCGAGAAGATGCAGGACGAACCCCGCACTGCCGGGTTCGGGTTGCCCGAGCGGTTCGAGATGCGCGGTCCAGCGCCGCTTCGATCCCTCGATCAGACACTCGGCTCCGTCGAGCAGGCGCCAGT
The DNA here is from genome assembly GCF_001635685.1 of Erythrobacter sp. HI0063. GTDB lineage: Bacteria > Pseudomonadota > Alphaproteobacteria > Sphingomonadales > Sphingomonadaceae > Qipengyuania. Next base: position 9,176 of record NZ_LWFF01000316.1, on the reverse strand, counting down.
GCAGAGGCTGTTGGTGCAAATTTCCGGGAAAAGTGACGAAGTCGGTCCAAGGCCTGCCGATCCCGCCTTCCATCGCGATCTGGAGCCGCGTCAGATCGGGCGCTTCGACCGCCACTGAAAGCACGCGCTGCGAAGGATCGAGCCGCGCGGTCAGGTCCGAAAGATTGCGGCTCAGTTCGGCGCGTCGGCGCGCAGCCTCCAATTCGTCTTCCGGCGGCAATTCCTCGGCATGCCAGGATACCAATCCGAGCTCGGACCCTTGGGCCGAACCGTCGGAGCCGCTCTGCGGCTCGATCTCGATCCAGGCCGTTATCCGATCGCGCCCGTCGATTGCACGGAACTGGCGTGCGAGACGCAGGCCGAACCGCTGGGCCTTGTCCACCAGAGCGCGCAATTCGGGAATGGCGACCGGCCCGCCGATCTTTCCCCCGCACTCGGTCTGAAGGCTGGCGAGCGGTTCTTCCGCTTCGACAAGCATTCCGTCCGCATCGACGAAGGCGCGCGCGATGAATTTCGTTCCGATCGTCGCCATAGTCAATTTCCAGGCCAGCCCGCGCTGCGCGCAAGCAGATTGAGCGCTTCGCGCGTACCGATATCGGCAAGGTCGCTGGGCGGATCGCGGTCAGGGTGGAGGCGAAGGATCTGCGCCTCGACATCCTGCGGCTTCAGCCCCGCCGCTCTCAGTCCCAAGGCAAGGCGGGCGACTTGGCTCTCATGGGTCGATACGGCAACGATGTCGCGCGGTTGCCCGGTGCGCAGCGCCAGTGCGGATAAAAACAGGCCGATGCCCGCCTGATCGAAGATGAGAGCATTCGTCGCATCCTTGCCGACCAGCGTCGCAACCCGCTCCAGCAGCGACAGCCGCCCCGCAGCCTCGTCGTACTCAGCGCGCAAACGCCCCTCGGCCCGAACCAGGGCGTCGGAGAGATCGTCACCGTTATAGGCGCGCCAGGCGAGCAGGAGAGCGTGGAACAGATCTCCGGGCAGTTCGCTCAGCGGCAAGCTCATTCGTCGCTGGGTCTGTGCGTACCGCGCCTGCGCGGCAAGCGACGCCATGGCACCACTGGCAATACCGGCATCTTCGTGTCCGATGAGCGATTGGAGCAGGGGCGAAATGACGGGATCGAGGCCGAATTCCCCTTCCATCCGTGCCGACAATTGCCATTCCAAAGCCAGCGCGTGGCAATGGGCCACCAGCGGCAGCGAAGCGAAGAGCGTTTCGGACAGGGACTCGCCATGTTCGGCAGCGAACTCCTCGCGCCCTTTCACTCCTGTCGCCTCGGCCTGTACGCGCAGCACCTGCCAGGCCAGATGCGTCAGCATGCTGCGGATGCGTGCGACCAGCTCGTCGCTAAAAAGCGACTGGTCGCGCGTCGACAGGAGATGACCGAGAATGGGGCCGATCCGCCCGAGCGCCCTGTCGCCCTGCGCCAGCGCCCTGCGCAACCCCTCGCCTTCCGGCCAGTGAGGATCGGCGCGTGGAGACGCGGTTGGAATTGGCCCGGATTTCGGCTTGATCATGGGGTCTCGCGTAGCATCGCGTGGTTAAGGCCGCGTTAGCCTATCGGACCGGATCGCACGCGATAGCGCGGCCAGTACGAACACCGCCAACAATGCCATAAGAGGCTGGAGAACGCCCAGATATCCGGCCGGAACCAGCACGGCAAGCAAGGCGATCCGATCGGACAGAACCGGGCGGATGGCAAGGGGAGCCATTTTCGATCCGATCCGCAATAGGCCGAGCAGGACGACGGGAAAAAACAGATCGATCCAGGTGCCCGTCCCCCGACTCGCAAAAGCGAGAAGACTGATAAGCAGAACATCCCCTGCTCCGCCGAGCAAAGTGGCTGCGTCCCACACCTTGACCTCTTCACCCGGGGGCCGAGCCAGCTTGAGAACGATGTCCGCGATCGGAAGCGCGAATGCCATGACGCTGGACATCAGCAGCCCGGTCAGCGGTTTTCCGAACAGGGCCAGAACGGCTGCTAGGATCCCTGCCGCTACTGCCAGGAGGAGAGGCATACGCTCGAACCGCGAACCAACCACGTCCCGCGCCAGCCTGATACCGATCCTTTCGGCCAGCGCCCGCCCCGGCGCGGCGAAGGACACCGGTTGCGCCCGGCGAGCGATCCAGCGCCCCTCCCGCGCCTCGAGGCTCGCCTCGTCCTCGGACGGGCTCCAGGCGATATCTTCCATCAGCGCCGGATCGAGAGCTTCGGCGCGCACGCCCGATTGAAGCGCGATCCTGAGAAGCGATGATGCTGCATCCGCATCGGACGGCAGATCCGCCAATCGCTCGATCGCCTCGCCTCGGATCGAAAGAAGGCCCGCCCACGCCCGGTCGGCATCGATCCGCTCGAACCCGAGCGGTACGGCCAGTTCTGCTGGGAACGTCGCGACGCCAGGCTTTTCGCCGATTGCTGCGCGTGCGGTTTCGATGTCCAGAGCAAGACCATCGGCGATAACGATCACCCGATCGTCGGCGCTGATGGCACCCGAAAGACTGCGCAGATCCTCGATCGCGCGGAACCGCATACCCAATTTTTCGGCCCGATGCTGGCCCACGATCGCATCCGGGCCGAGGCCGCGGATCATGCACAACACGATGTCGCAATCGAGAGCCTTGGCGCAGTCGATTTGGTGCGACAGCACGCTACGCCCCACGAAAGTGCGGAACGCGGCCTTCTGCCCGGCCCTTGCGGGATCTTCGGCCAAAGCTGTCAACAGGGCGATACGCAAAAAAGCCGGTCCTCGAATGGCAATCGGTCTGTCCCACGCCTAGCGATGCGTGCTCCAATTGCCAAAACTTGTCGGCCAGAATTTGGCCCTAACGGGATCCGGCGCCGCGAATGACATCCAGCTGGTCCGAGATTTCGCGGAGGGCATGCGGATCGCCCGGCACACCCATCGCCGCTTGATCCGCCAGGCGCATGATCTCTTCGGCGTGAAAGCCGGCCGCAACGGCGTGGAGATGCTGGGCCGCCATGCGCCAATTCGCATCGCAGCGCGCCCGCCGCATCAGATCGATCTGGCGTTCCACGCTTTCTACGAAGCCGGTGCGCAATTGCGCCTCGAGCGCTCTGTCATTTCCGGCGGCGGCCGCAACTGCATGATCGAAGGGGCCGGGGTGGAATGCCATCGGGTCGGCCTAGCGAGGCAAAGTTAATCCGGGGTTTAAGGAAACGGGATTCGTGATACGTTCGGGTGATGAACAGGGATCACATCCGCGCCGTCGAACGCGAGGACAATTCGCCGGAAAATCTCACGACCGCGGACGATGGCGCTCCGATCGACCAGTCTGCTGATTCGATCGATGAGGAAGACGACGTCGAATGGATCGAGGAACCGCAGCGAGGCCGGGCCACGGCGTGGGCGATCCCTTCCCTCTTCGTTCTCGCCATCCTTGGCTGGACCGGGTTCTTCGGGTGGAGCTTTAAAGATTCGATCATCTCGGGAGGAACGCCCGAACAGTGGATCGACTGGATTGTCGCCTGGGCGATCCCCGTGCTCCTGATCCTAGCAATCTGGCTGCTTACGATGCGCCTCTCGACACGCGAGGCAGGCCGCTTCGGCGATGCCGCGCGGCTTCTCGCACTCGAGTCGGAGCGCTTGGAAGAGAGATTGCTGGCCATCAATCGCGAGTTGAGCCTGGCACGCGAATTTCTCGCCGAGCAGAATCGCGATCTCGACTATCTTGGCCGGACGGCGACCGAGCGTCTGTCGACCCATGCCGATCGCTTGCAGGAACTCGTCCGCGAAAACGGCGATCAGGTGGATGCGATCGCCGGAGTCAGTGCCACCGCGCTCGACAATATGGAGAAATTGCGCGGCGACCTGCCCGTGATCGCCAATTCCGCGCGCGACGTTACCAATCGTATCGGTAGCGCAGGCCAGACCGCCCAGGAACAGCTCGAAGGATTGGTCGCAGGCTTCGAGAGGTTGAATACGTTCGGCGAGGCGAGCGAACGCCAGGTTACGTCGCTCAGCGAGCGCCTCGATAGCCTGCTCGGCGACATGGGCGAACGCCTCGATCAGATCGAGGGCTCTGCGGCTGCGCGTTTCGCGGCCATTCGCGACAACAGCGATAGCCTTCGCGAGACTCTCGACACGCAGGAAGTGACCGCCTTGGCGGCCATCCACAGCCGCGCCGATGCCCTCAAGGATGAACTCGCCCGGATTGCCGAGCTTCGCAACGAAGACGACGAGGCGACCTTCACAGTGCTGTCGGACCGGATCGCGGCCCTGCGCGATGAAGCCGCTGTAACTTCGCAAAACGTCCGCGAGGCCGAGCAGGCCGCTTTGACCGCATGGTCCGGTCAGGTCGAAGCGCTACGTACTCGATTGCTGACTATCATCGAAGAAGTCACGCAGATCGACGCGCAATCCCTGGCCAATTCGCAAGCCAAGCTTCAGACGCTGGTGGAAGAAGCCGAAACCGTCGATCGCCTGATTGGCGAGCGTCATCAGACCTTCGATGACGAAGTGGCGCGTCGCCGCACGCGGATTGCCGAGAGCGAGAACGAGGCGCTGAACGCGCTGGCGGAAAGAATGGCCACGTTCGACGATCGCCTGACGGAGCAGCGTGACGGCCAGATCGGCCACCTGACCGCTTTGAGCGCGCGTGCCGAGGATGCGGAGGGGCGGATCGATGCGCTCGGTCGGCTCATCGCATCCGCTGCGGAACAGGGCGAGGATACGGAGCGCTCCCTCGCGGCAGCTGTCGAGCGGCTGTCCGATAGGCTCGCCGATAGCCGCACTTCGCTTGATGGTACCCATGAACAGATCGAGGAGCTGACGGTGAGGGCCGTGCGTCTGCTCGAGCTGATCAAGGCCAGCGCATCGCATAGCGAGGAAGATCTGCCCCGTTCTATCGAAGCGTTCAACGCGACGCTTGCCGATCTCGAAAGCCGCACAGAGTCTCTGCGGGGCGCGCTCGCCGATGCCGATCGCAGCGGCACCGAACTGGGGGAGACGGTTTCCAACGCAGAACATCGCAGCCGCGAGGCGACCGCAGCGCTCGACTCCTTCAGCGAGGGGCTTTCCGGCACAATCGAAGAGCAGGCCGCCGCTCTCGACACTCTCACCGAGAAATTGGAGCGGATCGAGGCCGAGAACGCACGGGTTGCCGGGCAGGCGCGCGAGGAATTGACTGCTGCGATTGCTGCCCTGCGCGGAGAAGCCATTCGAGCGCTCGCCTCCATAGAAGAAAATCAGGCGGACAGGATTCTCGCGCTCGCGGACCGCATCGGCGAGGCCAGTGCGAAAGCCATCGACGAAGCCGTGGAAGAGCGCACGGAAGCGGCAATCGGCTCGCTCGACGAAGCCAGCGCGCGTGCCACCGCGTCGAGCCGGGAAGCGGCCCTGGAGCTGCGCGATCAGCTCGCCAAGGTCAACGAGCTGGTCGGCAATATCGAATCCCGAGTGTCCCAAGCCCGCGCCCGAGCCGAAGAGCAGGTCGATAACGATTTTTCGCGCCGCGTCGCTCTCATCACCGAAAGCCTCAATTCCAATGCGATCGATATCGGAAAGGCGCTATCGACCGAAGTCACCGACACGGCCTGGACATCGTATCTGCGCGGCGATCGCGGGATTTTCACGCGCCGCGCTGTCAGACTGCTCGACAACACGCAAGCGCGCGAAATCGCGGAGCTGTTCGACCAGGACATGGACTTTCGCGAACATGTCAGCCGCTATATCCACGATTTCGAAGCGATGCTGCGCATGCTGCTCTCTACCCGCGACGGGCACGCGCTGGGCGTTACCGTGCTAAGCTCGGATATCGGCAAGCTCTACGTCACGCTCGCTCAGGCGATCGAACGGCTGCGGGAATAGCGCAACCGGATCATTGGGTCCGGATCAGTAGGATGGGGCGCGGTTGAACAGGTCGAGCTGTTCGTATCCCACCCACCCATAGACATAATTGAGCACGTAAAACGCCGTCAGCACGGCCGCGAGCAAGGTCGCGCGCACGAGCAACCGTTTGGGGCGAAAATTACCCGGCGCGCTGTCAGCCTGTCCCGGTATCTTTTCGAGCCCCATCTCGTCATGCGTCCGCACGCCGAACGGGAGAAGCACGAATGCGCTCATCACCCAGAACAAAACGTAGATCGCGATGATCGAGGTCCAGTGCATCGGGAAAAACCCTATCCTTTGGAGGGCAGCATGACGCGCACTTGCGGGCGCTTGCCGGACCAGCGTTGCGCCGCACGGCGCGCGGCGAGGCGGGCGGCTTCGTGGATCGAGGCGGGGTCACGCCCATCCTTCCCCTTCAGTCGCGATATCGCTTTCGTCACGTCGGCGCTGGCTTCCGCGATAAACTCGTCCTGATCCTCGTCCAATGGCAGGCCGAGTGTTTCGATACGCGGTGCGAATTTGTCGTCCAGCACCACGAACATCACGCCGTCGCGCGACAGGCGGCGACGCATTACCACCGCTTCACCATCGGCAGGCGAAATGATGTCCCCGTCGAGCACGAGGCGACCGGTATGCACCTCGCCGATCTTGCCGGGTTTTCCCGGCGCGAGGCGGATGATGTCGCCCGATTTCTGGACCACATTGTGCGGGATGCCGCATTCCTCGCCGAGCCGCGCCTGTTCGAACAGATGCCGAGTCTCGCCATGGACGGGCACGAGGATTTCCGGCTCCAGCCAGGAATAGAGCGCCTCGAGCTCCGGGCGCCCGGGATGGCCGGACACGTGGATGAGGTTCTGCTTGTCGGTGACCATCACGATCCCGCGTTCGGCCAGACGGTTCTGGATCGCCCCAATGGCGATTTCGTTGCCGGGGATCTGGCGGCTGGAGAAGAGGACGACATCGCCCTGCGTCAGTTCGAGCGGGTGATTTTCCTCCGAAATGCGCGACAGGGCGGCGCGCGGCTCGCCCTGCCCGCCGGTCGCGACGATGAGAAGCTCGCCGCGCGGCAGACCCATCGCGGTTTCGAAATCCACCGGCTCTGGAAAATCGAGCAGATAGCCATTGTCCTGCGCTACCGCGATAATGCGGTCGAGCGAGCGCCCGGCGACGCAAATCTGGCGCCCCGTCTCGCGCGCGACTTCGCCCAGCGTGTGCAAGCGTGCCACATTGCTGGCGAAGGTCGTCACGAGCACGCGCTTGCCCTCGTGACGCGAAATTTCATCCATCAAACCGCGGTGGACGGCCCCCTCCGATCCGCTCGGATTGGCATTGAATACGTTGGTGCTGTCGCAAACGAGAGCGAGGACGCCCTCTTCGCCAATGGCGCGCAAGTCCTCTTCGCTGGTCGGTTCGCCGATGATGGGGTCTTCGTCCAGCTTCCAGTCGCCGGTGTGGAAGACGCGGCCCTGCGGCGTCTCGATCAGGAGAGCGTTACCCTCGGCGATCGAATGGGAGAGAGGGATATAGGTAATGTCGAACGGGCCGACGGAAAATTCGCCGTGATCGTCCTCGATCACATTCACCTCGACTTCACCGGCGATGCCCGCTTCCTGCAATTTGCGGCGCACGAGTTCGGCAGTGAAGGGTGTGGCATAGATAGGGACGCCCAAATCGGCTGCGAAATAGGGGATCGCACCGATATGATCCTCGTGCCCGTGAGTAATCACCAAAGCTTCGAGGCTGTCCAACCGGTCCTCGATGAATTCGAGATCGGCGAAGACGAGATCGACGCCGGGATATTGCTCACCCGAAAAGGTCATGCCGAGATCGACCATGAGCCACCGCCCCTGGCAGCCATAGAGATTGACGTTCATCCCGATCTCGCCGGACCCGCCAAGCGAGAGAAACAACAATTCGTCTTCGGGCGTGTAATTCTTTTTCACAATGCCTCTTTTCAAGTCGCGCCGGTGAGAGCGCGTTCGGCCAGGATCGCCAGGCCTTCCAAAGTCAAATCGCTGTCCACGGCGTCGAACAGGTCGGTGTGTTCATCGAACAGCAGGGCGAGCCCGCCAGTCGCAACCGTTTTCGCGGGGCGGCCGATCTCGCTTTTGATACGAGCGACAAGCCCTTCCATCAGTGAGACATAGCCCCAGAAGACGCCGATCAGCATCTGGTCTTCGGTGTTGCGGCCGATCACACTGTCCGTGCGCGGCTTCTCGATTGCAATGCGCGGCAGCTTCGCCGTGTTCCCGACCAAAGCATCGAGCGACAGGTTTATACCTGGCGCGATGATGCCGCCTTTGTAGGCGCCGTTGAAATCGACCGCGTCGAAGGTGGTCGCGGTACCGAAATCGATAACGATCAGATCGCCGCCATATTTTGCATGGGCGGCAATCGTGTTGAGCGCGCGGTCCGCGCCAAGCGAACTTGGCTGTTCGATATCGGCATGGAAACCGTATTCCGCGCTGCCCTGCCCAGCGATCAACGGTTCGACGCCGAAATACTTCTGCGACAGCACCGTAAGATTGTGGATAGCGCGCGGGACCACCGATCCGATAATTATCGCCGAAACGTCCTGCTTCCCATATCCTTCGATCGTGAGCAGCTGAAGCAGCCAGACGGCATATTCGTCGCCCGTGCGGCGTGCGTCGGTGGCGATACGCCAGCGGGTCTTGATTTCCGTGCCTTCGAACAGGGCGAAGACGATATTGGTGTTCCCGACATCGACGGCGAGCAGCATCGGTCTCTCCTCAGGCGAGCATCACGTCGCCGGCGTGAATGGCACGGCAGGTCCCATCCGCCAAGCGCAGTAACAAGGAACCGTCCTCGGCAAGGTCGGCGAAGGCTCCTTCAATCCGGGTTCCGCCGGGCTCGTGGACGGAGAGCGGCGTTCCTTCAGGCGTTGCCAGATCGCTCCATCGGCGCAGAATCGGTTCGAGGCCATAGGTGCGCCAGCGCGCAAGGGAAACCGCGAAATTGTCGGCCAGATTGCGTGCGAAGATCTCGCGGTCGGGCGCGGGGCCGAATGCAGTCAAGGCAATCGTAGCGCGGTCGGCAATGTCCGGCGCTTGCTTCAGATTGACACCGATCCCGATGACGACCGCCGAACTGGTCGATTCCAGCAGAATGCCCGAGAGTTTCGCTCCGCCGACCAGGAGATCGTTGGGCCATTTGAGAACCGGCATCCGTTCGGCCGGACAGAGCGGACGCACCGTTTCGCAAAGCGCGACGCCTGCGACCAGCGAGAGCGTGTGCGCGGGCGGATCGCCTGAGCCGGGCCGGACAATGGTCGAGCCCATCAAATTGCCACGCCCGTCGAACCA
>NZ_LWFF01000315.1 GCF_001635685.1 Erythrobacter sp. HI0063 | reverse complement strand
TGGAAGCTGCGCCCGCCATCATCTCCATCTCGGCGCAGGCCGGTTTGCCTGCATCGACCGCCTGAGGCAGGGCAGATGCATGCGCTGCCGACTGGACGAACAGCCCGCAGGCGATCAGTAGCAGTCCAAGGGTGCGCAAGACTCGCATAAAAAAAGCGTAAAGCTTTGAAGAGCGCAAGACAAGGACCTCGCATCGGGTGCGATGGTTCATCACGACGCGTGCTGCCAGGCACCCATCGAGCCCAGATATATATCGAGCTTGCCAAATCCTTTGCTTTGCAGCCAGCCCGCCGCCACACTCGCACGCATTCCACTGGCACACATGACGGAATAGGCGCGTTCGCGATCGAGCTCGGCGAAGCGGGAATTGAGCTCGCCCACGTAGATGTGGTCCGATCCCTCGATCGCGCCGCTGCGCCGCTCATCGAGGTCACGCACATCGAGCAAGGTCCAGTCGTCGCGCTTGCGCTCGAGACGATCCTGAACCTCGTTCGTCCCGATCATCGGAAGGCTCGCCATCTTCATTCCTTGCGCTGCAGCCGGCACGATACCGACATAGCCGCCGACGATCGAGTCGAGCCCGATCCTCACAAGGTGCGTCATGGCCGAAGCCAGCTGGTCTTCCGCCGATCCGACGAGGGCGATTGTTTCACCCTCCCTGATGAACCAGCCCGCAAACACCGAAATCATGCCGACCGGAAGGCATATCGAACCAGGCAGATGCCCGCTTGCGTATGCAAGCGGATCCCGCACGTCGACGACATGGTCGGCGTCGATTTCGCGGATGTCCGAGAGCATGAGACGTTTTGGTCGCAGGATCCGTGGCGCAGGAGATGTTCCCTCGACATTCAGACGCTCCATCAGTCTGAAATAGGGTGGCTGGTAATGATGCTCGGCGAGCTTCGCCTCGATGAATTCCTCGCGATCGGCTATCTGGAGCCGCGGATTGTTGCGACGTTCGTGGCCTATGGTCGAGAATTCCCGGTTCGCCATTCCCGAACCGCAGACCGAGCCTGCTCCATGCGCGGGGTAAATGATCGCCTGGTCACCCAGACCGCAAATCTTCTGCAGTGAATCGTACAGGAGGCCCGCGACCTCCCGCGCGCGCTCGGGATAGAAATCGGTGCGTCCGACGTCGCCAACGAAGAGCGCATCGCCGGTGAACACGCCGACCGGTCCTTCGGGAAAATCGTCGTCATGGAGGACGAAGGCGAGATGATCGTCGGTGTGACCGGGAGTTTCGAGCACCGAAATCCGCAACTTCCCGATCTCGAAAACGTCGCCCTCTCGCGCGGTGTCGGCGAAAACAATCTCGTCCGCAGGGTTTGGACCGTGCAGAACGCGGGCACCGGTCATTTTGGCCAATACCGGCGATCCCGTGATGAGATCCTCATTCCTGTGCGTTTCGAAGATATGCGTGATCTCCAGCCCTTCGGCGCGGGCACGCTCGACATAAATCTCGCAGTCCCGGCGCGGATCGATGACCGCTGCCTTGCCCTGCGAACCAATCAGATAGGAAAGGTGGGAGAGGCCGGGGGTCTTTATCTTCTCGAGCAGCATGTTTTGCCTCGTCGTTAGAGTGTTTCCGCGAGCCCGCGTCGATCTAGTCGATCCCGAATTCGGCTTTGAGCGCCGAGACGTTCTCGAAGCGGTCTGCTTCTGGCCGGGCGATAGCGGGTTTAGCGTTGACCCAGGTGTTCTCGCAGACGAATTCGAGCATGGCTGCCGCGAGGTCGGCGTGCCTGCAACGAAAGCAACCCTCGGCAAGACGCTCGTCGGTAATGACGGCTTCACCCGTATAGGGTTCGTCGAGGAGCCAGCCCGGTCGCGCAGCCGTCCATTTCAGGCCTTTCGCGCGCTCCAGAAGATCTTCCATGGCGCGCATCTGTTCGAGAATATTGTGCAAGGCTGGTCTTGCCGTGAGCTCGAACCATGCAGGAACGCTGGGTTGCGGCTCTACAAACGCCGCCGATATCACGACGATCCGGGAAATGCCGGTCGTCGACATCGCTTCCACCAGCCTGCGGGTTCCCTCCGTGTAAAGCGGAGGCGGATCGATCGTCGTGGATGGACTGAACCCTATACCGAGTGCGGAAATGACCGCACGACAACCTTCAAGCTCGCTGCTGAAGTCGTCATTGAGAACGTCGCACTGGAAATACTCGACATTGTCGACCCTGTCCGATGGTTCGGGCAGGGTGTGTTCGAACGCTCGTACCGCGATGCCCTTGCGGACCGCATGGCGCAATATTTCCGTGCCGGTCTTTCCTCCGGCACCGAAGACCGCAAGGGGGGCTGCATCGGTCACAGGCTCAGCTTCCACTGTAGCACCTCATTGTAAATTCGGCCGCGCTTGCCGGGCCGATCATGATTATGGAGCGGGCACCGACGGAAGCCGGCGCCCGCTCGCTCGTGTTCACGCTTCGCTGTTGCCGCAAGTCGTGTACCCCCAGAACCCGAACTCGTCCTTCATCCGGGGGCCGGCGACGATGAGCTCCTGCATTTGCAAGCCCGCGTCTCCTTCGTCATCGAGAATGCGCGTACGGATACGAAGCTCACCATTCGCATACTCACCCGAGGCGCTTGCCGTAACAGGGATCAGCTTGCCGTTGATCTTGATGGCCCCGCGACCGCTGTTGTCGTAGACGAATGACGGAAAAGCGACCTCGGTCAGGCGGAACTGGCACGTGTTTTCGGCTCCCAGCGCGGCGAGGTCCGCCTCGCTCATGGTCTCGGGCAGCATGAGGCCGGGGCTGAGGTTGGCAAGAGCGCTCGCAGCACTCTCTATCGGAGCTGCCGTCGCCGGAGGATCGAGCTGCGCTTCGCGATCATTGCCGACCGCGGTATTGGTGTTGCAGGCCGCCAGCGGGAGGGCTGCAAGCGTCAGAAGTGCGATCTTGTTCATTGCTGCATCTCCTCGGGCAGGCGTTCTTCGGTGCGTGGACCGTTCTCCTCGATGTCCTCGATGAGATATTTCATCTCGGCGATCTCACGCCGCTGCGCGACGATGATGGCCTGCGCAAGTTCGCGAACCCGCGGATCCTTCAGGCTCGCCCTCTCGCTGGTCATGATCGCGATCGAGTGGTGCGGGATCATCGCGGCCATGTATTCGGTGTCGTCGACCGTGGTCTGGCTGCGTACGAGCCATAGCGCGAGTGCGAATACGAGGGCTCCGACGCCCAGGATGATGAAGTTCTTGGTCCGGTCCTTGTACATGCCCCACATGAAGAGAAGCATGACCACCATCATCATCGCGCCCATGACGAACATCATCCAGAAGCGCGTCTCGCTCCAGAACACGTCGTCCATGTCGAAGCTGTTGGCGTACATCAGGAAGAACATGATCACGGTCGAGGTCGATACCATGGCCATGAATCGCCAGTAGTTGCCGCCCCCTCCCTTATCCGAGTGGGATGTGCTTTCAGTCATGCGTTTTCTCCTTCCTTCATCATGGTCCAGAACAATTGTGCCGAGCAGCTGATGAGCGCGAAGCCGGTCAAGGCTTCGACGCCGGCAATGACGCGCAGGTGCTCGGTCGGGTAGATGTCGCCGAGCCCCAGCGTGGTCACGTTGATCAGCGAGAAATAGAAATAGTCCATCGCACTCATCGCCGGCGTCTTGTCGAACCCGCCGAGGCCCAGCTCCGCGCCCAGCCAGAAACCGCCAGCGAAGAGCGTCGCGACAAGCAGGTGCGATGCCAGGACGAGAAGCGCGACCCCAAGTTTGGCGGAGAAATTTCCGGGTGCGTCGAGCATGCGATGCCCTGCGCCGAGGATCGACAGATGCACGCCGACCGAGGCCAGGAAAAGTGCAATGGCGAGAATTAGTGCGGCGATCATCGATGATCTCCATCGTCTGTGGCGGGCATTTCACGCAGCGCAGGATTCCGACGTAGATAGAACCATTCGGCTCCGAACACTGCGGCAATACCTGCGACCGCATAGGCAACGACCGCAGGGTCGGTTTTAAGCTTGGCGAGGGCAAAAGCTGTCAGGACTACGCCGTCCGCCATGAGCGCCGACCAGAGGATCCAGGCACGCGCGCCTATCTCTTCCCGCAAACCGCGCAGCACGCCCCAATGCACGAGCATGTCCATTACGAGATAGAAGAACGCTCCGAGCGAGGCGATCCGCGAAAGATCGAACAGGACCGCGAGCGTGCCGGCGACCACGACGGTATAGACCAGCATGTGACTGCGGATCGGTCCCTTCATCCCAAAATGGCTATGCGGGATCATCTTCATTTCGGTCAGCATCGTCAGCATTCGCGAAACGGCGAAAACGCTGGCGATGACACCCGAGGTCGTGGCTGCGATCGCGATTGCGACTGTGAAATAGAACCCAAGCTCTCCGAGCGCGGGGCGCGCAGCTGCCGCAAGCGAGTAATCGCGTGCTTGGGCTATTTCCGAAGTGCCGAGGCTGGCTCCGACCGCCACCGCGACCAGAAGGTAGACGACCACGCATACTGTGATCGAAATGATAATGGTTCTGCCAACATTTCGGTGCGGATCGATGATTTCGCCGCCGCTGTTGGTGATGGTGGTGAAACCCTTGAACGCGAGGATCGAGAAGGCGACCGACGCGAGCAACGCGTCGAGACCTGAAAGCGCGACTGGCTCTGAGAAGGCGCCGCCCGAAAAGCCGCTGGCCCAGATCGCCGCAATCGCGAACAGGGCGATGCCGCCGATCTTGATCGCCGACATGACGAGAGAGAAACCGCTGACCGATTTGTTGCCTGCCGCATTCACGAAATAGGCGAAGACGATGAGCGCAAGCGCTGCGACGGAAACCAGAATGCCGCTGCTCTCGAGCCCAAAGGGCCGCAAGGCATAGGTCGCGAAGGTCCGAGCGACCAGGCTTTCGTTGATGACCATCGACAGCGCCATCAGGAGCGATGCCGATGCTGCAACAACACCCGGTCCGTAGGCCTTCTGAAGAATCATCGCGATGCCGCCAGAGGAGGGCCAGCGGTTCGACATCTTGATGTAGCTGTAGGCGGCTAGGGAAGTGACCAGGGCGCCGACTATGAAAGAAAGCGGAAATAGCGGTCCAGCCAGTTCGGCAATCTGGCCGGTCAGTGCGAAAATACCAGCGCCGATCATGACGCCGGTTCCCATTGCGACACCGCCAAGCAGCGTTATCGATCCAGCACTCTTCCCATGTTGATCGTTGCCATCTGTCTGCAAGTCTTTCCCCTGTCGATGTCCTCCCGTCCGAGAAACATCACGACAAGCAGTACGTTGCGAAGCGGCTCACCCCTCAAAAAATTTTCTGGCGGGGCATGAGCCATCCTTGGGCTGGCCCCGGAATCGCGATGAGCTATCGATTTCCGGCGGCGCGCTCTTTCTTCCTGCAGCGATGCCGATGGCGGCGCGTCAAGGCACGGCAGTCCACGCTGAGTGCGCCTAATATTCAGCGCGTCAAATCAGGAAAACCGGGCCTGGAAAAACCGGTGCAGCGGGACCGCGATGAGTGCGATGTACCAGCCGTAGAGAAAACTGCCCACCGCTCCTGCGAGAAATCCCGACAGGGTCAGCCATTCGAACCATGGCAGCAACGGAGCCCAGGCTTGGTGCATGTGAAACCGCTCGGGTGCGAGGACTCCGAAGGCAATGCATAGGAGGTAGCTGACAAGCAGGAACACGCTGAGCGTCCAGCCCCATGCGAATATCGAGTTCTTGATTGATCCTTTTACCATCGCATTTCTCCCACTTCGTGCGTCCTAAAATTATGCAAACGGAAGGGTCCGGGACCGTCGGGGCAGCCGGCCCCGGACCCAGCGGGATGATCGACAGGCATCTTAGCGCCCGTCCCGGTGTCCCGGGCTTCTGTGTTATTCTCGCGCGATTGTTCTTCAACGAGACATCGCCCTTATTTCTCGCGCGGCCACTGGCGTCAGTTCCTTACAATCACCGATAAGATGCGAAGACGCTCTGTCCGGTCGGACCAAAGGCGATGACCTCATAGGGCTGGATCCGGTTTCCGGCCTCCATGCCGGGCGATCCCAGAGGCATTCCCGGAACCGCTAGACCGGCAACGCCGTCGGGCCGCTCGCGCAAAAGTCGGGCGACGGCTTCGGCGGGCACGTGACCTTCGATGATGTATCCATCGACCTCCATCGTGTGGCACGACCACAATTCTTCCGGTACGCCGCGCGCTGTCTTGATCGCCGCCATGTCGTTGCTATCGACCGATGCCACCTTCGCGTTCATCCCATCTTCAAGATGGCCTGCCCAGTTGAGACAGCATCCACATCCGGGGTCCCTAAACATCGTATAGGTCGCTGCCTGAGCCACGTTCGAACAGGCTGCCAGCACGAGCAAGGCCGCGCCGCTAACCGATCGCCGGAACAGGGCAGGCTTTTTCCAGATGATTGTGCAATTCCTTTCTTGTATCCGCGCCATAGCGAGATCGTCCCGGTCACCGTCGGGAGCCGGTGGAGCAGGCATGGCTCGGTGAAGATTTCGGCGAACAGTTTTTCGACTTCGCCGTCGGCGCTGGGCTGCGTGTCGCTAATGCCGTCAAGCGACTGGACGGTCGCCCGGAAGAGGCTCCGCATGAGTGGGCTCTCCTGCTTCATATAATCGGCGATCAAGACGGTTCCGCCTGGCACGAGCAAGCTTTCGATAATTTCCAGGATTGCCTGCTTCTTGCGCAAGGGAACTTGGTGAAGGACGAGGCTGCTGACGATCTTGTTCGGCTGCCACCCTGCGGGCAGCTCGAGGCTTTCGAGAAAGCCATTGTGCCATTTGACGAGATCGGCTCCCGCCCCAAACTTGCGCCGCGCAAGCGCGAGCGCCTCTTGGTCGGGTTCGACACCGATCAGACCCGCTTCCGGGCAATCCGTCATCAAGGCCTTGAGAAGTGTACCGGTTCCGCTGCCGACATCGATCACCCGGTCGCCGGGGACAAGGTGCAGCTCTTCGACAATCTTTTGTCGCCAGAGATGTTCGCGGGTGAACAGACCGAGCGCCCGGTCGTAAAGCGGCGTCAGAAAGCTCTTGCCAAGAAGAGGCGTGAATTCGCCGTGATCTTCAGGCGCGGTGATATTGTTCACGCGTTCGCTCCCATTCATCCCGGGTTCGACCCGATTCTGGCAGACCCGTCTCGATTACGTATGGCGGGGGACATTCCCTCAAAAAAAAGAAGTTTAAGGGATTGTGCAGGCGAGCGCGTATAGGGCACGTGGAACCCACAGGAGTTTTTCGGATGCGTGACAATCACTCTCTTGATGCGGTGCTCGGAACCCTTTCCGCCACCACCACCAGCGAGGTCCCCGCCGACTTCATGGATGGCGTTTGGCAGCGCGCCGGACAGCTTGGCGAAATCGCCGACCGACGCCGCAGGACGGCTCTGTTCGTCGGTCTGTTCGTCGTCGGGCTTGGAGCTGGCGCCGGAACGAGCGGTTGGCCCGGCGGCTATGGCACGTCTTCCGCGTCATTTGGCGAGAGTCTTATCCTCGGCGAACAGCTGTCCCCATCGGCGCTCCTCCATGTGGAGCAATAAGGTTTGAAGACGACGCATATCGTTCTCGCGGTGCTTCTCGCAGCACTTGCAGGATGCCTCGGCGCGATTGCCGCGGATCGCTGGGCCAATCACGAGGCTGGCTCCGGCCTCCACGATTTCGTGCACGACGAGCTCACCCTGACGGCCGACCAGGAGCAGCGTCTCGATGCGCTCGAGGCCCGTTTCGCGGTCGAAAGGGCACGGCTCGAAGGATCGGCGCGCGCAGCCAATGCCCGGCTCGCCCAGGCGATGGAAAGCGAGCACGAATACGGCCCCGAGGTCTCGGCCGCGATCGACGAGGTGCATGCACGCATGGGCGATCTGCAGAAGGCAACGGTGCGCCATGTCTTCGACATGCGTGCAATTCTCGAACCCGAGCAGCAACGCCAGTTCGACCGCAAGGTCTCCGACGCCCTGACCCGCGACCCGCGCGACTGAAGCGCCATGTCGGGGGCGGGCGACAATCCAGATGAGGCCCTTGTTTCGCAGGCGAGGGCTGGAAACAAGCGGGCTTTCAGCCAACTCGTCGAGTATGAAACGGGTCGGCTTCTCGCGCTCGGGACACGCATGCTTTCCTCTCCTTCTCAGGCAGAGGACGTTGTTCAGGACAGCCTCGCTTCGGTGTGGCTGACGCGCCATCGGCTCGATCCGAACAAGCCGATCGGACCCTATCTGACAACCGTCGTCCTCAACCGCTGCCGGGACCGTTTGCGCAGGCGCAAGGTCGCGGGCTTTTTCGGACTGTCGGGTGATGACGAACTCCATTCCATCGCCGACGATTTGCCGGGTCCTGAAGCGTTGGCCGTTTCCAGGGAAGAGCTCAATCTCGTTCAGGCCGAGATCGCGCGAATGCCTGTAAGGCTGCGCGAAGCGCTTGTGCTCGTGACCATCGAGGGGCGTAGCCAGGCCGAGGCGGCCGATCTTCTCGGAACGACCGAAAAGGCGATCGAAACCCGCGTATATCGCGCGCGCAACAGGCTGAAGGAGCGCTTCGAAAAACTTTGAGGGGTTGGCTGGGCGCGCGCGTAAGTAACGGTAAACGCCAAGTCAGGAGCCCTTTATGATCGCCGTCAATCGACGCAAGTTTCTCGGAGCCGGAGCAGGAGGAATGGGTCTGCTCGGCCTTGCCGGGGCGATGCCTGCCTGGGCACGGGGCGCGGACATCCTCGCAGGTAACGCCCGCAAGGGGCTGGACGAGATATCCGGCCCCAATATCGACCTCACCGTTGCCCGATCGGCCTTCGCGACCGGCAACAGGCGCGGCGGCGCGATCGCCGTCAATGGCACGATCCCCGGTCCGCTGTTGCGATTGCAGGAAGGCACGACCGTCCGGCTCAATGTCCATAACCAGCTCGAGGAAGATACCTCGATCCACTGGCACGGTCTGCTCGTGCCGTTTCAGCTCGATGGAGTGCCTGGCGTGAGCTTTCCCGGCGTCAAACCGGGAGAGACCTTCACCGCCGAATTTCCGGTTCGCCAGTCGGGTACCTACTGGTGGCACTCGCATAGCGGCCTGCAGGAACAGGCCGGGCATTACGGCGCGATCGTGGTCGACCCCGCCGGACCCGATCCGGTCCAGGCCGACCGCGAATATATCGTGGTGCTGAGCGAATTCAGCGAAATGTCGCCCCACACGATTTTCGACAAGCTCAAGAAGGGCGAAGGCTACTTCAACTACAACCAGAACACCTGGACCGACGATTACCCGCTTTCGGGCGAGGATCGCCGGATGTGGGCGAAAATGCGCATGATGCCGACGGACATCCTCGACGTGTCGAGCGCGGCTTATACCTATCTTCTGAACGGCCATGGCCCGCTCGACAATCTGGAATACCTCTTCCGCCCGGGCGAACGCGTGCGGCTGCGCTTCATCAATGCCGGCGCCATGACCTTCTTCAATATTCGCATTCCCGGCCTGCCGATGACCATCGTTCAGGCGGACGGGCAGAACGTCGAGCCGGTGGAGGTCGACGAGTTCCAGATCGGTGTGGCCGAGACATACGACGTCGTCGTGACGCCGGGCGCGCAACAAGCCTACACGCTGGTCGCGGAGTCGATGGACCGCTCGGGCATGGGTATTGCCACACTCGCGAGCGCACCCGGCGCGCGCGCCGCCATTCCGCCGCTGCGCGATCCGCCGCTTCTGACCATGGCCGACATGGGCATGAGCGGCATGGACCACGGCTCGTCTGGCGATGCCGGCATGTCGGGCATGGACCACGGAAGTGGCGGCGACATGGCGGGGATGGATCATGGTTCGTCCGGCCAATCCGAGATGGCAGGCATGGCCGGCATGTCGGGGATGCAGATGCGCGACACGTCGCTTCTGCCGCCCGATGTGAAGGTCGGGCCCGGTCTCGACATGGTCTCGATGAACCCGGTCGACCGCATGGGCGATCCCGGCATCGGTCTCGCCGATGTGCCGCATCGTACGCTCGACTATCGCAAGCTGCGCGCTCTGACTCCACACCGCGAGGGCCGCACGCCGTCCCGGCGAATGGAAATTCATCTGACCGGCAATATGGAGCGCTACATGTGGTCGTTCGACGGCAAGAAGTTCTCCGCCGTCTCAGACGAGCCGATCCGTTTCGCCTATAACGAGCGCGTGCGCGTGAAGCTCGTCAACGACACGATGATGGCGCACCCCATTCACTTGCACGGTCATTTCTTCGAGCTGGTCAATGGCGCGCCGGCCGATCGTCAACCGCTCAAGCACACGGTCATCCTGCAGCCGGGTGGCAGCGCGCAGTTCGACCTGACGGCGGACGAGCCGGGCGACTGGGCCTTCCACTGTCACCTTCTCTACCACATGCATGCCGGGATGTTTCAGATCGTCACGGTCGCCAATCCCGACGGGAGCGAAGCATGAAAATTCGTATTGCCAGCCTGCTCGCATCGGTCGCAGCCGGCTCAGTTCTCGCCTCCCCCGCGGCGGCACAGCATGCCGGTCATTCGCCGACGGAACCGCAGCAAAGCGCCGAGGCGCAGTCTGACGCGAAGACGAAGTGCGAACTAGAAGCCGAGCGCCATCGCGCAATGGGGCATCCCGTAGCAGATGGAGCATGCGAACCGGCTGCTCAGCCTGAAGCCGCCATGGACCGCTCCGAGATGGATCATTCAACCATGGATCATGGTTCGATGACCGCTCGGGACGGTCATTCTGGCATGACAATGCCGATGGACGCTGCCCGTCCACAGGCATCGCCCGAAAGTCATGACGGAATGGATCACGGCTCTATGCCGCAGGGCAAGCCTGCCGAAGGCGCGATGGATCATTCGCAGATGAATCACGGCGAGATGGGACAGGCGGAAGCCAGTTCGTCGATGGACCATGGGCAGATGGATCACAGCCAGATGAGCCATGGGGAGACGCCTTCGCAGGACATGCAGGGCATGGACCATTCGGCGATGCAGATGGGCGCGGACGATGATATCCCGCTGCTGCCGCCTCCTCCAGAAGCCGGGAGCGGCCCCGCGCGCGCGGCGGTCGCCATCTGGGGCGAGGAAGCCATGAACGAAGCGCGCCGCGAGCTTGTCCGCGAGACCGACGGAGGAATGCGCTTCTGGTTTCAGGGCGATCGGCTCGAATACCGCGCCCGCGAGGGGAAGGATGGATATCTGTGGGACATCCAGGGCTATTATGGCGGCGACATCGACAAATTCTGGTTCAAGTCAGAGGGGGAGGGCAGCTTCGGCGAACCCATAGAAGGTGCCGAGGTTCAGGCGCTCTGGAGCCGCGCCATTGCGCCCTTCTTCGATTTCCAGGCGGGTGTTCGCCAGGACCTCACCGGTCCGGAGCGCACCCATGCGGTGATCGGCATACAGGGCCTCATGCCGTACCGTTTCGAGGTCGATGCTGCGGCCTTCGTGTCCACCAAGGGCGATGTGACCGCGCGGATCGAGGGCGAACTCGACCAGCGCATCACGCAGCGGTTGATCCTCCAGCCCAGAGCCGAACTCGCGCTTTCTGCGCAGGACATTCCCGAGCTGGGCATCGGTGCCGGTCTTGATCGGATCGAGGCGGGCCTGCGTCTACGCTACGAGTTCGCGCGCGAATTCGCACCCTATGTCGGCGTTTCGCAGGAATGGCGCATCGGCGACAGCGCGGATTTTGCGCGGGCCGCCGGAGAGGATCCGAGCGTCACCAATTATGTCGTCGGTGTGCGATTCTGGTTCTGAAATTTCAAAAAGGATAGAACTTCCATGACCAAGACTTTGACACGCATCGCGGCGACTGCGCTTGTTGCCACGCTGATACCGCTGCCAGCCTTCGCCCAGCAGATGGACCACTCTTCCCATGCGAACCATCAGATGCACGCGATGGACGCTTCGGCGGACGATGTCGCGGGCGCTGAAGAAACCCTCAAGGCCTATCGCACCGCTCTTGAAGCGCGCGACGCGCAGGCAATGCGCGCGCTCTTCACCGAGGACTCGGCCATCTTCGAGAATGGCAAGGCCGAAGGAAGTTTCGCGAATTACATGGAGCATCATCTCGGACCCGAGCTCGACGCGATCGTGAGCTTCACCTTTACCGACCCCACGCTGACCGTCACCCGGATGGGGCACATGGCCCATGCCTATGAGACGTATGGATATCGTATCGAACTTACCGATGGCCGGGTGATCGAGCGCGACGGCGTGGCGACATCGGTGCTTGCTCACGATGCGGACGGGTGGAGAATCGTCCAGTACCATTCCTCGTCGCGCGCGCCGCGCAACTGATTACGGCTTTCGAAGAGGTAGCACCGGTTGGCAACGCCGTCGCTGAAGCTGCGCTTGCATGTGCTCGGCAGCAAGATCCACAAATGGCTGGCGATTTTCGTCGGTGTCCAGGTCCTCTTGTGGATGGGAACCGGCGCCCTCATGTCGTTTCTCGACCTGGAAGAAGTTCGCTCCGAACATGTCGTTTCGCGTGAACGAGAGGCGCTACCCGCCGACGCCCCGCTCCCGGCCTGGGTCGCAAGCGACGGTACTCTTGCAGCGGTAGCGACACGTTCGCTCGACGGCGATGCCGTGACCGAGGTCCGAAAGGTCGACGGTAGCGTGAGCCTCCACGATCCGGTGACAGGGCGGAAACTCTCCCCCATCTCTGCTGCGACGGCAAGATCCATCGCGTTGCGCGCATGGACCGGACCGCGCACGACGATCGAAGGCGCGCGGCTCGTTCACGAACCGGTGGGAACCGAGTTTCGCGGACCATTTCCGGCCTGGCAGGTCACCTATGCTGACGAGGCTTCGACGCGCATCTACATCGATGCCGCCAGCGGCACGCTCGGGGCGGCGCGCAGCGATACATGGCGCCTGTTCGATTTCATCTGGGGCCTCCACATCATGGACTGGACCGAGCGCGACCGCATCAACAGTTGGTGGCTGCTGCTGTTCGGCATTGGCGGCACGATCATAGCCCTGTCGGGTTTCGTCCTGCTGGCGAACCGGATGCCGAGGCTGCGTCGTCGCACAAAGAAGAGCAAGCTCGCCTGAGCCCATGGGGCTTATTCGCGTGGGCGCACTGGGCCAGGAGCCGAATGCGTTCGACGATCGCGATCGAGTCGTCAGCAGACGTGATACGGCGGACGCACATCTGTCGCACCAATACCATCAAATTAATGTGAGGGGCACGCGGCTGCCGTGCGTATCAGGCACATAGGTCGCACTGCAACTGCCGGGCCGGGAGACATACGAGACATGAAAGCCCCCTCATTCTTGGCGCTGCTCGCCGCAAGCCTGCTCTTCGTCGGACCCGTTCAGGCTCATGGCGACGAAAAGCACGGCGAACAGGCGAGCGCCGCGCCTGCTGCCACCAATGGCGATGCGCACGACCAGGCGGCCATGGCGCAGATGGGCGAGACTGCCGATGCTGGCGAGTCGTCCGGCGCGCACGACGAAGCGGGCGGAGGCCATGACGAGGCCGGTGGCCATGCGGATGTGGGCGAGGCCGGACTCATGGCCGTAATGAAGAAGCTGCATCCGGCAACGATCCATTTCCCGATCGCCTTGTTTCTCATGGCTGCGGCCACCGAATTGTTCGTGATGCGCCGGAAAGGAGCGGGCCTGGAAAGTGCGGTGCGCGTGCTTGTCTACGGCGGAGCCATCGGCGCGGTGGTCGCAGTCCTGTTCGGATGGATTCACACCGGGCTGTGGTTCGGCGGCGACACTGTCATGCAGGTGCATCGATGGAACGGTATGCTGATCGCGGTTCTCGGTATTGCGATGGCGTATCTCGCGAGCAGGCCGAGCCAGAGCCGTGCATGGTTGCGCGCCTCGATCTTCTCCATGGCGGCACTCGTTCTCATCCAGGGCTTCCTTGGCGGCGAGCTCGCGCATGGACCGAACCACCTCGGTATTTCCTGGCTCTGAAGGAGTTGAAAAGCATGCGTACTTCCAGATTGAATGTAGCGATCGGGTTTCTCGCGATCGCGCCCTTGATGTCCGCTCTTGCTGCTTGCGACGAGGCGCAGGAGAGCACACCGATCACCGAGGTTTCGCCTATGGGCGAAGCTGCGGTGGTGGCTGGCACGGCACCCGAGCCGGGCCTCGCCGATCCGGCAGCCTCTCCCTCCGAAGATGAGGCAGCGACTGCGCGGCAGGACGCTCTTTCGACAAATGGCGCCGCGCCGACCGCCTCACGGCCTGCTGCCTCTCCCGCATCACGCGCAACTGCCAAACCCGCAGCGCCAGCAGCGGGCACACAACCCGCGAGCGAAGCGACCCAACCCGCCGATCCCCATGCGGGCCATGACATGTCCTCGATGGCCGATCACGACATGGAAGGCATGTGATCGGACGCGTTTCCCGGTGACACAGTTATTCAGGAGAGACCCTCGGCAAGAAATCGCAACGAACAACGCAAGATCAGGAAAGGACGGCCCCGCCTCCCCCCGAAGCCCTGCGGGTCGCAGGTGCCCCCAAGGGGTCGTTCAGGAACCCCGCGTGAAGACCAACCCGCGCGGGGTTCCGTTTGCCCGGCTTCGCTGTCGCCGTGCCAGGCGCATCCCGGTAGGGCTTTGTGCTATGTGAGCAGCGTGCAGACGATCGCCTCGTTGGTTATGAAAGGAACCGCATATGTCGGAAACGGGAAAAGCCGGGGCGCTGTCGCGCTGGGAAGACGAAGGCGGGGCATTGCCCTGCGGGCCGCAGGAAGCGCTCGCTGCCGATTGCGAGAAATGGGATATTCCGCCACTTTCCGATGCCGAGATCATCCAATTGCGCATCAGGGTGATCGCCCTTGAGAACATGGTGCTCGGCCTTCTGTCGAAGGCCAGCGCCGATCAGCTTGCAGCAATCGAAGAAATCGCGGAATTCATATCCCCGCGTGCCGATGCGAAGCCGCATCCGCTTACCCTGCATGCCGCCACCCAGATGGAGCACTTCGTCGAGCGCGCCCGGCGGCTTCGCGAGCAACCCACCGCTGATTGAGCGACGCATGACCGGGCCACGAATGCTGGCCTTCCTCGCCGCGGCCCGACCGATGATCCGAAAAGAGTGCGATGGACCTTGATACGCTTCTCATCCGCTATTTTGGCACTGCCGATCCTGGAGCGACTGGCGCAGAAACCTTGGCCTCGGGGATCGAGCGATGCCAGGTCGATCTCGGTCTGGAGCAGGACCGGGGAAAACGCTTTGCCCTGTGGGCCATGCTCTACCTGCTCGGGTCTGCCCCCGACCTCGACGTGGCCTTCGAGAACGAGGAAGACCGGGAAGCAGCCCGCAACTTCATGGATCTCCTGGCGGCGTCGGAAGGCAATGAGGTAAGCTGATTGCAGCAGGGTCCTGGCACCTTCAGACCCGCACCCGATATCCATCCGGCTTTCTTCGCGAACAGTCCTGAACCAGGTCAGCTGAGGAGCCGCAACCCGTTCCTTTCCGGCCGTGTTGGCGGCTTCGCCGCCTGCCCGCACCACCCGTCATGAACAGGTTTCCCTTCGGCCCTTCAGGCCTGCGGTGCAGTCCTCCCATGCCCTGCTTCTTCTGGATGTTCGCAAGCCGGAGATGGTCTCCGGTTTGAGGAACTGAAGGAATTTCATCATGACCAATATCGCAATCCTCACCGGCCGCATCGCCCGCGATCCCGACACCCGCGAGACCAAGGGCGGCACCAGCGTCACCGGGATCACCGTCGTCACCGATCGTCCTGCACGCGACAAGGACGGCAAGACCTACAAGGACGAGAACGGCTACACCGCCAAGGACAGCGAATTCCACCGTGTGACCTGCTTCAACGGCCTTGCCAAGACCGTCGGTCAGTACTGCTCGAAAGGCCAGCTGGTCTCGGTCCAGGGCCGCATCCACTACACGCAGTGGGAAGACCAGGACGGTGTGACGCGGTATGGCTCGGAGATCCTTGCCGACAAGGTCGATTTCCTCTCGCGGGCCAATGGCGGCGACAACCAGGACGCCCCTCCGATCGACTGATCCGGCGCCATCGAACCAGCCAAAGGAGGCTCTGCCGGAAACGGCAGGGCCTCTTTCGCTGTTCACCCTTCCTTTCGCTCGGTCTTTTCTCCGGGGAATAGCCAGGCGCTGCCCGGAGGGCCCGACCCATTATGGCAGCGATCATCTGAAACGGTCGTTTGAGGTGGACTGGATTGGCCTGGCTTACCGCATTTCCAGCATGATGGTCCCGCGCCGCCCGCATCAAGGACGGCAGGGGCCCCACCATTTTGTCCGCCGCCGGATTGCATCCGGCACCGGACAAAACCGTTTCCCCCTGCGCCGCTTCGCGGTCGCCCTGTCAGGCGATCCTGTGACCCGGTCTGCCCGGGCCCATCGGCCAACCTCCTGTCGTCTCGCGACAGATTTCAGGAGGATTATCATGACCTATTTCACGAAATGCACACTGCCCTCGCGCAACTATTTCGAGGCTCTGGAAACAGCCGAGCAACGGGCGTTGCACAGCTTCTTCGACCAGCATGTCATCGAGGATGACGAGATCGGATATCGCGCGGTCGACGAAGGCGACTACAACGCGCTGCCCCCGCATCTTGCGATCCGGGTCGTTCATACCGTCCATGGCGGAATGCTCGACGAGTTCTGAGGCATTCGGCAGGGCAGGGACCAGCAGCGGTTCCTGCCCTTTTGCGTGTGTCGCGGCGGCTGGGCTTCAGGTTCGAGTTTCGATCCAGCAGCAATCGGCGGTTCTCCAAACATCGGCTTGGCCAACTGGCGATCGGGATAAATGGAGCGGGGCTGGGGACGCACTCTGTCCCGCGCATCTGGCGATACGCTCCTGAGGGTGCGGCGTTACGTGTTTTGGGGCCCCGCATGCACTTGCGACCCGGCAGCGGGTCGGGCGAGCGGGAAGCTACGGCCGCGACAGGCCCCGCTTGCCTTGCTTCCCACAGGCCCTTGGCCACTGCCTCTCTCGCAGGTGCGGTTCATTGCTCTGAGCCTTCGGCATTGCAGCCGAAAGCCTGCCGGGCGGCGCAATAGCGTCGGGCCCTGCACGGATGCCGCCCTTCCTCGATCCTGCCGAGTTCATGATCGGTAGGGGCGACAAGTCCGAACGCAGCATCGTGTCGCTCTCCCCATTGCCAGGGCATGCGCCATCACCCTCCGCAATCAGCGGCAGTTAGCCGCAGCCACCCGAGCCTCTTGGAGCTAACCCCATGCCCGCCGTTCCCGATCCGGTCCGTCCCCGCTACCTGCGCACCCCAGATGCCGCGGTGCATCTGGGGCTTTCGCCGCGCACGCTCGAAAAGCACCGATGCTATGGAACAGGGCCGGTCTACCACAAGCTCGGCGGCCGCATCGTTTACCGGCCCGAAGATCTCGACGCCTGGGCCGAGCAGGGCTTGCGCCGTTCCACCAGCGATCCGGGCAAGGGCGTCGTTCATCCTGCCAAGCGGATCGACGGCTACACCGGTCCGGTCCGGCGCTGAAGCGGCACCATGCGCTCCTTGAAGACATCGGACGGCGGGGCCGGACAGCTCGACCTGTTCGTCGGCGCGGGCAGCGACATCGCCGCGCGCGATGCGCAGGATCTGATGGCCTGGCCTTTCTTCAGCCTCGCCAAGACGAAGCGCGTGAAGCCGATCGACTTTCGCATGGGCGAGGTCGCCATTCTGGTCGAAGCGACCGCCGAACATGGCATGGCCACCATCTGGGACGCCGATGTGCTGATCTGGGTAGCGAGCCAGATCGTCGAGGCGCGCGATGCCGGCAAAGCCACCTCGCGCCTTATCGCGGCGACGCCCCATGAAATCCTTACCTTCACCCGGCGCGGAACCGGAAAGGCTGGCTACGAGCGCCTGAAGGCGGCGCTCGACCGCTTGCAGTCGACCAGCATTGCCACCTCCATCCGGCAGGCCGGGGCGCGACGCCGCCGACGATTTTCCTGGATCAACGAATGGCGCGAGCGGCTCGACGACAACGGGCGCGCGCTCGGCATCGAAATGATCGTGCCGGACTGGCTCTACGAGGGCGTGCTCGATCGTGCGCTCGTCCTGACCATCGACCCGGCCTATTTCGCGCTTACCGGCGGTCTCGAGCGCTGGCTCTATCGCATCGTACGCAAGCATGGCGGGAAGCAGAAGGGCGGGTGGAGTTTCGACATTTCGCACCTGCATGCAAAGTCGGGTGCGCTCTCGCCATTGAAGCGCTTCGCTTTCGAAGTGCGGGCCATCGTCCGCCGCCAGTCCCTCCCGGGCTACAATCTCGCTCTTGAACACCAGTTCGGCCGCGAGCGGCTCCTGTTCGTGGCAGCGCCTGTCGATCCCTTCGCGACTGCGCGGCGGCGCGTCGGGCTGCCCCCTGTGGAAAAGGGCGTGTGATGTTCGGACTATCGGGAACCGTGATGTTCGGACGATCGGGAACCCCATTCCCGGACTATCGGGAACCGGGAGCCTGCGCGACTCGCCGGAAATGTAGCGCTCGCGAAGCCCTTAACAATGCTAACAAGGAATCTTGCAGATTCCTGCTAACACAGCCACGCCTGTGCAAAAGCGCAGCGCGCGCTTCGCTTCCGCCTCCGGAACCGGTCGAGGCAGGTTCCGGTGATCCGCCACTTACGCATGTCACGCTGGTGTGGCGCGGCGGCGTGCAGGAAGACTGGCTTCGGTTCGGCAAGCCCGTTGCAGAGCGCATCCTCGATCGCCGGACGCGTATCGAAAGCTATGCTCCGGGACAGGTCTTTGCCTTGGTTCGGTGGGCTTCGAACGACTACGGGACCGTTGGCTCCACACTCACGGTCGCCCAAGCCGCCGGTTTCGGCGAGCCGTTCACCACTCTGCCGCAGGTCGATCCTGGCGCGCAAATCCTGCTCTCGGTGCGAAGCTGGCCAAAGGTTCGCCAGGTCTTTGCGCTGATCGATGCGATCGAGGACGTTGGCATCGATCCCTGCGATGTAGCTCCCGACCACTGGCATCATGTCCACAACAGGCTGGCAGGGGGCATGCAAGTACGTTCCTATTCCCCTGCGCGCCATCGCGACTGGCTGCGGCGGCGAAAGCTGCAATCATGAGGCGGCGCACCGCCTTTCTGGCAGGCATGGTCGCGGCAGCGACACTGGCCAGCATCGCAATCCCGCTCTCGCGACTTTTGGTCTGGAACGTGACGGCCAGCGTGCCGGTTGGACTGTACTCAATCGGCGGAAAGACCGGTCTCCAGAGGGGCGACCGCGTCGCGATCGATCCTGCTTTCAGGCTGCAGAAATACCTCGCCTCGCGCGGCTATCTTCCTGCGGGCGTTCCGCTCATCAAGGAGGTTGCGGCGCTTGGCGGGGATACGGTCTGCCGGCGCGACCTGCTCATCGAGATCAATGGGACACCTGCGGGCTCGGCGCGTCGGCGCGACAGCCTTGGACGCGAACTGCCCGTCTGGAAAGGATGCCGGACTATCGCTGCGGATGAACTGTTCGTGATGAACAGGCGCGCCCCCGGCAGCTTTGACGGGCGTTATTTCGGCCCGGTCGCACGCGCCGATGTCATCGGGCGCGCGCGGCCCGTCTGGACCGATGAAGCGGGCGACGGGGACTATGTCCTGCTCGCCTCGCCCGCCGACTTTCCCATTCCCAACGTAAATGATGGAGACGCACAATGACCTGTATCGGCACTTTTGCAGCCACACCCGACGGCTTTGAAGGGCGGCTGCAAACCCTGACCATCGACGCACCGCTGACCCTGGTGGCCGCCGACCCCGGCGACACCGAGAACGCCCCTGACTATCGCATCATGGCGGGCAACGGCGAGGAAACCTACGAAGTGGGCGCAGGCTGGAAACATGTCGGCGACAAGGCAGGCGATTTCGTCACGCTCGTCATCGACGATCCGGTATTGCCGCGGCCCCTGCGCGCCAATCTGTTCAGTTCTGACGACCAGAGCCATGTCCTGATATGGTCGCGCGGCGCGCGCCGCCCGGCAAAGGACTGATTCCGTGCTCCGCCCGCATCTTCTGCCGGGGATCCTGGCCGCCATGCTGGCGGCGAATCCGGCGCAGGCTTTTGCGCAATCGGAGCAGTTTGTCCGAGCTTCGCAGAGCGTCGAGATTGCCGCGCATGTCAGCGAAGCATCGCAGCAATTCGGCATTCCCGAGCACTGGATCTACGCGGTGATCCGCGCCGAAAGTGCGGGCCGGGTGCGGGCGGTTTCCAGAGCAGGAGCGATGGGTCTCATGCAGCTCATGCCCGGAACCTGGTCGCGGCAGCGCGCCCGGTTCTCCCTCGGGCAAGACCCGTTCGACCCGCGCGACAACGTTCTGGCCGGCACGTCTTACCTGCGCGAAATGTACGATCGCTACGGCGCGCAAGGCTTCCTCGCTGCATACAATGCAGGTCCGGGACGCTACGAAGACTGGCTTGCCGGACGGCGTTCGCTGCCACACGAAACGCGCCGCTATGTCGCCCGGATTGCGCCGCTGTTGCAGTCCGAGCGCATGTTTGCGGCGGCGCCTCTACAAGCCAGGAATGTTCCGGCTGGCGCCTTGCAGCCTCCCGGCGCAGCGCGAAAAGAGTTGGACGAGGTGGCTATGCCCGGCCCCGCGGCGAACCCCTTCGCGCGACCGGAACAAGCCGCGCACGATCTATTCGCGCCCGTCTCGACGGCTTCCTCCCAATGAAAGCGAGCCTCGCACCTTCGCGCAGCCATGCGTTCCCTGGCGAAAGCGGGCGAAGGACGGGAGGCTTGCGCACCAAAGGAAGGGAGGGATTGCCGCTGTATTTGGCGAGGACTTGGCGGCGCGCACGAAGGGTGCGCCACCTTCGTTCGCTGGTGATCTTGCTTGCACCTCTCCCGCGCTCGGCGCTTCCTCCGCTCCGGTTCAACGCAAGCGAAGGAGTCGGATGATGGAGTACTTTGCAGGCCTCGATGTATCGATCGAGGAGACCGCGATCTGCGTGGTGGGCGATGACGGCAAGGTGGTGCTGGAGACCGAGGTCCCGACCGAGCCGCAGTTGATCGCCGATGCGCTAGAGCGCTTTGCCGGGCGTCTGCGCCGGGTCGGCCATGAGGCGGGATCGATCTCGCCGTGGCTGCATGC
>NZ_LWFF01000314.1 GCF_001635685.1 Erythrobacter sp. HI0063 | reverse complement strand
TCGAGGCCGGCAACGCGCAGGCTGCGGCAACGGTCGCCAATGCGGAGGACGCAAAGGTTCAGCTGACCGCCGAAGTTGCCAATAACTACGTCAACTTGCGGGAGGCCCAGTTCCGCGCCGACCAATACCGGACGCAGATCAAGCTGCAGGAAGAAGTCCTGGCCCTAACTTATCAGCGGTATCAGCAAGGCGCGCTGCCGCTGTTCCCGGTGGGCAATGCGAACGCGGAGCTGGAGGTGCTCAAATCCCAATTCGCCGAGGCGGAGGCCGATAAAGCCGTCCTGCTAGACGCGCTTGCGATCCTGTCGGGACGGATTCCTGGATCGACGGCCGAAGACCTTTCGACGCCGCGAGATATCCCTTTGCCCCCGGATGAGGTTACTGTCGGCGATCCGGCGAGTCTGATCGCGCGTCGGCCCGACATCAGGGCGGCTGAGCGCACTCTCGCCGCTGCAACGGCCAGGATCGGGGTGGCCGAAGCGGCAAGGTTCCCGAAGCTGTCCTTTATGGGGATTCTGGGCCTTGGCGGATCTTCCCCCGACGATATCTTCGATGTAGGCGAATTTTCGGCATTGGCGATACCCCGCCTGGAATGGAACTTCCTCGATTTTGGAAGGGTCGACGCGTCGGTCGATCGCGCCGGGGCGGTCCGCGACGAAGCTGTCGCCAACTATCGTCAAACCGTCCTCGCGGCGCTACGGGATGCCGAGCGCGCTCTGGCACGATTTGGCCAACAACGCGTCGCGCTGGCAGCCAGCGCGCAGATCAAGAGCCAGGCGGATAGCGCCGCCGATCTGAACCGCCAACGTTTTGCCGCAGGAGCGATCTCGAAGGCTGACCTCAACCGGGCCCTGCGAGAACAGCAGCAGGCCTCAGCAGACCTCGTCCGGGCAAAAGGCGCCCTTACGCTGGCGTGGATCGCGCTGCAGAAGTCGCTGGGCCTTGGGTGGCAAGAGCCTGTTCGAGATCAATAGTCCCGCCGCGATGATCAAGTGATCCGGTTGACGAGAAGTAGGCGCCCCTGCCGCTGGCGACCAACTTGCCGTCGGGCTCGAGAACCCGGGTTTCCGCCACCGAAATCTGTCGCCCGATCTTCACGATCTGTCCGTGAGCAGTGAGAGGTCCTGAGGTTGCAGGACGGTGGTAATCGACATGCAGATCGGCCGTCGCTCTCGCCGCGACGCCCCCGGCAAGCAGAGTATAAAGCCCGGTGAGGTCGACCAGTGAAGCCAGGACCCCTCCATGCGCCGACCCAATCATCGGGTTCGACACGATCTCTTCGCGCCATGGCATGGTGATCGCGATTCCCTGGTCGGAGCATGTTGCAATCTCCAGCCCAAGCCATCGATGAAACGGCGCGATATTCAGCATTTCCTGCAAGCGCTCTCGATCGATCATAGCTCCCTCGTCCCCTGTGGCTGAGCCGTATCGGATGAGTGATGGCGCCGTAGGAAATCGACGATAGCGGCGGAAAAGGCATCGTTCGCATCGCCCACGACCATGTGCGTGGCATCGGCAATATCGGTGTATTCTGCATGGGGGGCGAGTTGTCGCAGATGCAATACGGCCTCTTCGGAAACAAGATCGCTAGAGGCGCCTCGGATGAGGTGAAGCGGAAGCGTGAGATTCGCCGCAGCTTGGCTGAGCATTGCCGATTGACGTTCTTGGCTGTCTGGGTCGCCTTGTCTGGCTGACATTATATTACGGATAAGCACAGGGTCCCAGTGCCAATAGAAGCGCCCATCCGGCTTCTGCCGCAGATAGCTTTTCAGACCATCGCTCGCGCCCCGCCTGGGACGATGCGGCATGTAGCGAGCGATCA
The DNA here is from genome assembly GCF_001635685.1 of Erythrobacter sp. HI0063. Taxonomy (GTDB): domain Bacteria; phylum Pseudomonadota; class Alphaproteobacteria; order Sphingomonadales; family Sphingomonadaceae; genus Qipengyuania. Next base: position 65,291 of record NZ_LWFF01000314.1, on the reverse strand, counting down.
CGTCGGCCGCCTCCTCTGGTGAGGCGAAGCCGCTATCGACATGCTCTTCCATAAAACCAACCACGCGCATTACACCGCTGGGCGCCATGCGCGGGGCAATGTCGACCAATGTGAGTGAAGCAAAGCTACCTGGAGCAAGCTCCCCTGCGGCAATCAGTCCAGCGAGCCCGCCCAGTGAAGCGCCGACCAGCGCTGGCTTCTGGTCCAGGCGCGACGCTGCAGCGACCAGATCCGCCGCGAAGTCGCGCATTTCATAAGCTCCGCATGGCGACCAATCGCTGTCTCCGTGACCGCGCATGTCGAAGGCGATTGCGCGAAAGCCGGCTTGAGCCAGCTCGCTGACCACCCTTCTCCACGCGCGCCGTGTCTGCCCGCCGCCGTGCGCAAGAAGGACGGGTATGGCGTAGGCATCCCCCTCAGCCTCGGCTGTAAGAGAAATCGCGCCTGCGCCCTCAATCGTAAAGGTTTCTCTCGCCATCTCTGGATGGTAGGAAAGGCGCGCTAAATAGTAAACCGATTTAGTTTGTGGCTCTCGGCTCCGTGTTGGCTGTCCTGCAGGGGCGTTTCAACGACGGCAAAAGTCTATGCCAAGAGGGGTTTCTCCAGACCATTCTCTAATGCACCGGCTTGCGATTCGGTCAGCAGTCGCTGTCCGCATAATCCGCTCAAAGATATAAAAGCTGCCTTTCCGCTTCCGGCCCAACTTCCGCCGTTCAATGAGGCGGTTGAGCTGCCAATTTTCGAAAATTAGTCGGCCGATCGCACCCTTGTAACGGTTTGGCGCAAATTCGGGATTCTGGGGGTATCGGTGGGGGTACTTTCCAAGAGTTGGGCGGAAAAAACGAGCAATGTCAGAACGTTATATGTTCGCTATATGTTCCTCCTCCGCTACCAATCTTTGATCAAGCCGTTTGGACGTCACGCCTGCATCGTTCAGGCTGCGCGGAGCTGCTCGATCGGCCGAATGTCCTGCGACCCTCCGATTTCGAACTGGAAGCCGGCCATCATGTCTGCCAGATCGGTCGCCTCTTCGGCCAGGCTGCGTGCGCCGGCTGTGGTCTGTTCGACCATGGCGGCATTCTGCTGCGTCACCTGATCCATTTCCGACAAACCGATATTGACCTGTTGCAGCGCGCGAGCCTGTTGCTGTGCGGATTCCGCGATGGTGCGGATCGCGCTGCTTGCTTCGGCCACGCTGGATATGATGCGTTCTAGGGAGTCGCCCGAACTCTTTACCAATTCGACACCGACGCCGATCTGTTCGGACGAGGCGTTGACTCTCTTCTTGACCTCGTTCGCAGCTTCGGCAGTGCGTTGCGCAAGGCTACGGACTTCGGCGGCGACTATTCCGAAGCCGCGTCCTGCATCGCCCGCTCTGGCCGCCTCCACGCCTGCATTGAGCGCGAGGATGTTGGTCTGGAAGGCGATCCCATCGATCATCGTGATGATCTCGGTAATTTCGGCGGAAGACCGTTCGATCGCGTCCATCGCGCTGACAGCTTCGGATACCACCGCGCCGCCGCTCACCGCCTCGTCGCGGGCGAGCGACACCGCTTCGTCCGCCTTGCTCGTATCGACGGCGCTATCCTGCACCGCTTGCGTAATCTCCGCCATCGCGGCCGCCGATTGTTCGAGATTGGCGGCCTGTTGTGCCGTGCGCTGGGACAGATCGTCGGCCGCTACGCTGATATCGGTGGATTCGGCCTGGATTTCGGTCGCCGTGTGTTTCACCTGTGCCAGCGTTTCGCAAACCCGCATGCGCATCGCTTCGAAATCGCGACTCAAGGCTTCGTAGCCCTCCGGAAGGTCAGCCATGCGCTGTGAAAAATTGCCGCTGGCGAGATGGTCGAGCGCCTTGCTGACACCGTCGATCACCTTGCGGCGCTTGGCTTCTTCGACGTCGAAATAGGCGGACAGCGCAATATCCATGTCCAGCAGGGAAGCCTTGATGAGCGCGTTCGCCGCCTTGCTGCGGTTTCCGAACGGATCCGTGACGCTTCGGCCGATCACCGCTGGAAGAGTGGCTTCGAGCATCCGGGCATAGCTGCTGATATACCAGGTAGGCGCCAATCCGATCGCGGCGTGAACCGTTCCGATACGATGGGCTGCTTTATTATAGTCCTCGCCCACGGGGCCGGCGAACAGATTCATCCAGTGGTTGAACTGTTTTTTGCGCGCTTCGCCCATCATCGCATCGGACCGGAACATCTTCGCAAGCATCGGCTTGGAGCGGATGAAATCGTAGAGATCGGCAAGGGCCGAGGCGCCGTGCTGCTTGATCGCCTTGCGTACTCTTGGAAACGCGCTGAAAGTCGTCTTCGTAAAATTGAACGCTGTCAGGCGATCTTCGAGGGTGAGTTCGGTCGAACCGGTGGCGTTTTCTGTGTCCATGACCAGAAGTTTTACGACGGGTTGGTGAAAAAAGCTTTTGCACTAGGCACATAGCGCCAAGGAGGGCGCTTTTGAGCCGTTTTTTGCAAGTAGTCTGAGGATCGGCTGCTCGAATACGTTCGCCCGGCACGCAAAATTACGCAAATAGACGTGGAGGTTTTCGTGATTTCGGCTGGGCGGCAGTGAAGCCGGGCGCTTGATCGCTAGCGGAGGCGAAACAATTCCGCCTCCGCCATTGGTTTTCCCATCCGGCCACGGGATCGGCAGAGCGAATCAGCCGAGGCTTTCCATCAGAAAGACCTTGCCTTCGAGCGTGTCGTCGGTGGCCGCCCGGGCGAGGATCGCGGCGACGTCGCCACGCGCAGCCTCACCCTTCGGGTCGACCTCGTCGCCCAGCCTGATATCGCGTGAGCCGTCTTCGTCGGTCAGCGTGACCGGTCGGACGATGGTGTAGGACAGGCCCGACGCCTTGAGATGTTCGTCGGCCTCATGCTTCGCCTGTAGATAATGGGCGAGGTCGGATTCGGGATCGGGATTTTCCGCGCCGACGGAGCTCAGCATTACGAAATGGTCGATGTCGTTCTTTGCGGCGATGTCGATCAGCCTCTTCGCGCCGTCGCGATCGACCTTGTCGGTCATTTCGGCGCTCGTATCTCCTCCGGAACCGGCCGCGAATACGACCACGTCCGCGCCGTCGCAGACATCGTCGGTAAGCTGGGTCAGATCGGCCTCGCGCGTGGCAACGCCTTCGGGAAGCTTGGAGATATCGGAAGAGGCGCGGTGCATCGCGATGGGCTGATGTCCGGCCTCCTTGAGCTGTTGGGTCAGGCGGAGGCCGGTCTTGCCGGTGGAACCTGCGATAAGAATTTTCATGTCAAGCAACCTGTTATGTGAGGGACGGTAACGGCTCGTCTGGAGCCTCATAATTTCAACGCAGGGCATCGCCGATCGTTGCATGAACCCGTTGGGCGACCGGGCTTTGCGAACATCGCTTGATCGTGTGGGCCGCCGGTAGCTAAGGCGACCGGCATGAGCTCTTCCCACGCGCTGCCTTCGCCGCCTCCTCTCGACCGGCTAGCGGGCGATGCGCCACTGGCGCTCTTCCTCGATTTCGACGGAACTCTGGTGGAACTGGCCGACACGCCCGATGGCATCCATGTGCCCCCAACCCTGTGCGAACGGCTGAAGGCTCTCGCCGATCGGCTGGAAGGGCGTCTGGCGCTGGTTTCGGGCCGCGCGCTCGCGGATATCGAGAAGCATCTGCCCGGGATTGCGGTGGCGCGCGCGGGCTCGCATGGCGCGGCGCGCAAATATCCCGAAGGCCGCTGGCTGGGCGAAGAGCCGAAGGGCCTTCCCGCCGCGGTCACGGATGCCATGCGAGGGATCGCGGAGCGCGACGGCCTGCTCTATGAAACGAAGAGTCATGGCGGGGCGCTGCATTATCGCTCCGAGCCGGAGAAAGGTCCGGCGGTGCTGGCCTTCGCGCAGGATCTGGCGGACGAACATGGTCTTGCGGTCAAAACGGGTCGCGCGGTGGTCGAGCTGGTTCGGCCGGGGGCGGACAAAGGCGGGGCCGTGCGCGCTTTCCTCGCCACCCCGGTCTTCGCAGGTGCACAGCCCTGGTTCGTGGGTGACGATGTGACCGACGATGACGGGTTTTCGGCCTGTTCCGACTTGGGCGGCGGGGGCGTGTTGGTGGGCGACCGCGAAAACAGCACGGCCGATTTCGCACTTGCGAACGTGGCGCGAACCATCGAATGGTTGGGGCTATGACGGTTTCTCAGCGTATCTCCGACCAAGGCGAGGATTTCGACCGGGCCGATCTGGAATTGTGGCCCATCGGCAATTGCCAGGTCAGCGGTCTGGTGGACCGGTTGGGTGCGCTCGTCTGGGGCTGTGTTCCGCGGGTGGATGGCGATCCGATCTTCTGTGCGCTGCTCAACGCAGACCGGCGCGATGCGGGGATCTGGCGCTTCGAGCTGGAAGGGCAGACTTCGGTCGAACAGCATTACGAGCGCAACACCGCGATCCTCGTCACCCGGATCGAGGCGGCGGATGGCAGCGCGATCGAAATCCGCGATTTCTGCCCGCGCTTCGAACGCTCGGGCCGGATGTACCGGCCCAATGCCTGGGTTCGCAATGTCCGCCCGGTCGCCGGCAATCCGCGGCTTCGCGTGGTGCTCAATCCCATGCGCAATTACGGAGCGGAGATCGCGCCGACCACGCATGGGACCAATCACGTACGCTATCTGATCGGCCCGCAGGCGCTGCGGCTCAGCAGCGATGCACCGATCGGATACGTGCTGGAAAACCGCTTCTTCCGCGTGGAAAGCGATCTGCATTTCTTCCTCGGCCCGGACGAGCCCTTCGTCGGCAATCTGCGATCCGAATTGCAGCGGATGGAACAGCTGACGCGCGATTACTGGAAGATCTGGACGCGCGGCCTGCATATCCCGCTGGAATGGCAGGACGAGGTGATCCGCTGCGCGATCGGCCTGAAACTGTGCCAACACGAGGAAACGGGCGCGATCGTCGCCGCGCTGACCACCTCGATCCCGGAAGCGCCGGGCAGCGAGCGGAACTGGGATTACCGGTTCTGCTGGATCCGCGATTCCTATTACACGGTGCAGGCCTTGAACCGGCTCGGCGCGCTCGACGTGCTGGAGAAATATCTCGGCTATCTGCGCAATATCGTCGATTCGGCGCAGGGCGGGCAGATCCAGCCGCTCTATTCCGTGATGGGCGAACATGAGCTGGAAGAGACCTTCGCTACCGATCTCGCGGGCTATCGCGGCATGGGTCCGGTACGGCGCGGCAATGCGGCCTACACGCAGGTGCAGCACGATTGTTACGGACAGATTGTAATGCCGACCGCGCAGGGTTTCTTCGACCGGCGCCTGTTGCGCATGGCGGACGATCACGATTTCGAAAAACTGGAACAGGTCGGCGAAACGGCCTGGGCCATGCACGACCAGCCGGATGCGGGCCTGTGGGAATTCCGCACGCGGCAGGAAGTCCACACCTATTCCGCCGTCATGTGCTGGGCGGCCTGCGACCGGTTGGCCAATGTGGCCGATCATCTCGGCAAGGCGGACCGGTGCGACTTCTGGCGGCAGCGGGCCGACGCGATCCGCGAGCGCATCGAAACCGAAGCGTGGAAGGATAGCGAGCATGGCGGCCATTACGGCGCGAGCTTCCAAAGCGATTATCTCGACGCCAGCCTGTTGCAGATGATCGAGCTGCGCTTCATCTCGCCCGACAACCCTCGCTTTACGTCCACCTTCGCCGCGATCGAGCGGGAATTGCGGCGCGGCGACCACATGCTTCGCTATGCGGCCGAAGACGATTTCGGCGCGCCGGAAACCGCCTTCAACGTGTGCACCTTCTGGTTGATCGAGGCGCTTCACATAGCGGGCAGGGACGCAGAAGCGCGTGCCCTGTTCGAGACGATGCTGGGCCACACCACCCGGTCGGGCATGTTGAGCGAGGATTTGGATTACGAAAACAATGAGTTGTGGGGGAACTTCCCGCAGACCTACTCGCTGGTAGGGGTAATCAATTGCGCTGGTCTGTTGTCCAAACCCTGGAGTGAAGTCCGATAGCCAAACTCGTCGTCATTTCGAACCGTGTCGCAGTGCCCAAGGCCCGCGGCGCTGCCGGGGCACAGGGCGGGCTGGCAGGGGCGCTCAATTCCGCGCTGCGCAAGCATGGCGGCGTCTGGTTCGGCTGGTCGGGGCAGGAAAGCGAAGAGGGTGCCGGCGGCGGGATAAATACCCAGACCCATGATGGCGTGACGACTGCGACGGTCGACCTTTCGAAGCGCGATATCGACGAATATTACAACGGCTACGCCAATGCGACTTTGTGGCCGCTGTTCCATTACCGGCTGGACCTGACCGAATACGAACGCGAGACCGGCAAGGGGTACGAGCGCGTCAACGAAGCCTTCGCCGAAGCGGTCACGCCGCTGATCGAAGAAGACGATCTCGTCTGGGTCCACGATTATCACCTGATCCCGCTCGGCGAACGTCTGCGTTCGCGCGGCATCACGAACCGGATCGGGTTCTTCCTCCATATCCCCTGGCCGCCGACACGCCTGTTCGTCTCCCTGCCGTATCACGAGCGCCTGGTGCGCACGATGCTGCAATACGATCTGGTCGGCTTCCAGACGCAGGAATGGCTCGACAGCTTCCTGCATTACTGCACCAAGGAACTGGGTGCCGAGGTGGACGAGGCGACCGGCTCGGTCACGCTCGACGGGCGCACCGTCACGGCGAAGGCTTATCCCATCGGGATCGACTGGGATCACTTCCACGCGCAGGGCGATAGCGGGGAATCGCGCCAGGCCGAACAGCGGCTCCTGTCCTCGACGCGCCACCGCATTGCGATGATCGGCGTCGATCGGCTCGATTATTCCAAGGGGCTGCCGGAACGGATCGACGGCATCGGCCGGTTCTTCGACCAGCATCCCGAACGCGTGCGCGATCTCGTTTATATCCAGGTCGCACCGCCCAGCCGCGAGGATGTCGAAAGCTATCAGCAGATCCGCGCACTGCTGGAACAGAAGACCGGCCAGATCAACGGTGCGCGCTCCGAAGTGGACGTGGTCCCGATCCGCTACGTCAATCGCGGCTACACCCATGCCCAGCTCTACGGCTTCTTCCGCGCCGCCAAGATCGGGCTGGTCACGCCGCTGCGCGATGGGATGAATCTGGTCGCGAAGGAATATGTCGCGGCGCAGGATCCTGAGGATCCGGGCGTTCTGATCCTGTCGCGCTTCGCCGGGGCGGCGCATCAATTGGAGGATGCGGTGTTGGTCAATCCGCACAGCCCCGACGACGTCGCCGACGCGATCGGGCGCGCGCTCGACATGAAGATCGACGAACGGCGCGAACGATACGAGAAGATGGTGGGAACCGTGCGCGACGACAATGTCCAGAAATGGACCGCCGATTTCGTCCGCGACCTTACCGGCTAGGACTTAAACCGGCGCGCGCACGCTGCGCCGCTCGACCAGCCTGACCGGCACGCGGCGCTCGATCGGGCTGGCATCGAGCGCGACCGATACCAGCATTTCTCCCGCCAAGGCGAATTCGGGCTCCACAGTCGTGAGTGGGGGATGCGAGTGCGCGCCGCTGCCAAGCCCGTCGAAACCGACCACGCCCAAATCTCCCGGAACGTCGATGCCGCACTGTGCGAGATGGTCGAGCGCACCCAGCGCCATGGCATCGCAGGCGAAGAACAGGCCATCGGGCCTTTCACCGCTCAGGAGTCTCTCCATCGCAGAACGCCCCTGCGCATCGCGCGTGCGGCCTTCGCCGGTGGCTGCGGGCAAAGCCGTCAAGCCATGTGCCTCCATGGCGCGCCGATAGCCTTCGTATCGCTCCTCGAACTGGCGCTGATGGCCTTCCGTCTCGCCGACGAAAGCGATCCGGCGATGGCCTGCCGCGACGAGGCGCTCCACGGCCAAATGCGCGCCTTCCAGATTGTCGGACCGGACCCACTCCTCGTCCTCCGCTCCGGCGCCCCAGAACGCCATGTTGGGCTGATCGGAGGCGAGGGCACGGAAGTGGTCCCATGCCGGACGGTTGGCAGTGGTGCCGATCACGATGACGGCATCGGCGCGGCGTTCTTCGACGAACCGCCCGAACAGATGGTCCGGCTCGCTCTGGAAGGTGACGAGCGCCTGATAGCCGCGGGCGGCCGCCGCGGCGCAGGTGCTGCCGAGCAGGGTATAGTGGAAAGGATTGACCGCCCGCGCATCGCCGCCCTCGCGCGCGATCACGACCACTGCGACAGTGCGGGTCTCTCCGCTGCGCAGGCGCGCCGCGCGGGAATCGACGAAATAGCCAAGTTCGCGCGCCGCCTCTTCCACGCGGCGGCGGGTGGCTTCGGTAATGGTTTCCAGGCCGGCCAGAGCGCGGCTGACGGTCGACTGGCTGACACCGGCACGCTCCGCCACGTCGAAGGAGGTTACCCGCCTGCGTTCCCCGCTCTCGCCACTTTCCCGATCGCTCTGCCGTGCCATGTCTGCTGGCTAGCGCGCCACATCGCAAGCGACAAGCGCGCTGCATTCGCTTGGAGCGGCTTCGCATCGCGGTTAGACCTGCCGACCATGCAGGATTGCCAGGCAGAAACCGTCCCCCCGCCGATGCAGGCGCGCCGCTATCTGCTGCTGTATGCTCTGGCCGTGGCGGGCGGATCGGCCGCCTACGCGCCTTTCCTGACCCTGTTCCTGCCACTGCGCGCATCTGTCGTGTGGGGCGATGAGGCGATCGTGGTCCTGTCCTATGCCGCCTTCGTCGGCGCGATCGCGGCGAGCCTTTCGAACATCGCATTCGGATGGCTGAGCGATATCACCCGGACGCGCCAGCCGTGGATTTTTGCCGGGACGATCCTCTCGGGCCTGCTGCTGACGGGTCTGTTCCGCATCGAGAGCGTGGGCCTGTTCCTGGTGGCGATTGCCGCATGGCAGATTGCGCTCAACATGATGCTGGGCCCTCTGATGGCCTGGGCGGGCGATTGCGTGCCGGATGGACAGAAGGGGACGCTGGGCGGCCTGATGGCGATCTCGCCTGCGGCAGGGGCGCTGGTCGGTATGCTGCTGACCCTGCCGGGATTGGCCGATGCCGAGACCCGGCTGGTGCTGAACGCTCTGGTGGTGGCGGCGATGGTTTTGCCGGTGCTGGTCTTCGGCAGGCCGCGCCCGATGCCGCATCTCGTCGAGGCAACGATCGACCGCGAGCGAGGTACCCCGAACGGGAACGACGATCCCGCCTTTCCCCGCCGCAGCGAGCCGGTCGTAAGGATGTGGCTGGCGCGCCTTCTGGTCCAGATCGCCGAAGCAGCGCTGTTCGCATTCCTGCTGCTCTGGCTGCGCTCGCTCGATCCGGCTGTGAGCGACAATCGCGCGGCCCGGCTCATCACTCTGATCGCGGTGGTCTGCATTCCTCTGGCGCTGCTGGCGGGGCGCTGGTCGGATCGGGCGCGACGCCCGCGTCTGCCGCTGACCCTGGCGGCGGGCGGCGCATCTTTAGGCCTCGCATTCATGGCGTTTTCGCAGGATCTACAAACGGGGACGGTCGGTTATATTCTGTTCGGCTTGATGGCGGGCGTGTTCCTCGCGCTCCATTCCAGCCAGACCCTGCGCGTGCTTCCGCGAACCCGCACAAGAGGGCGCGATCTCGGCATATTCAACCTGACCAATACCGTGCCGTCTCTCATCATGCCGTGGCTGGTGCTGCTGCTGATACCGCTGTTCGGTTTTTCCGCTTTTTTCGCCCTTCTTGCCGGTTTGGCCGCACTGGCATGTCTGTTGCTAGCGACCATGCGCGAAAGCTGAGAATTTCGCTGTTCTCAGACTTGGCGGTTCGGGCATTCGGCGATAGATCAAGCTGGTGGGTGGGTCGATAACGATCAGACAAGTGGCAAAGGCCGCCGGAGTTTCGGTGGCGACGGCTTCGCGTGCGCTGAACGGATTGAGCAGTGTGACGGCGAAGACCCGCGCCAAGATTGAAGCGGCGGCGGCCGAGCTGAATTACGTTCCCCACAGCGGCGCGCGCAGCCTGACCCGGCAGCGGACCGACACGATCGGCGTGATCCTTCCCGACCTGTTCGGTGAATTCTTCTCCGAAATCGTGCGCGGGATCGATCAGGCGGTCCAGGGGGCGGGCAAGAACCTGCTGCTCGGCAACATGCATGGCAGCGTGGAGGAAACGGGCCAAGCGATCCGGGCGATGCGCGGACGTGTCGATGGCTTGCTGGTGATGCCGCCCAATTCCAGCGCCGAGATGCTGGATCGGGCTTTGACACAAGGAATCCCGGCGGTTTTGCTGAACGCGCAGGCCGCCGATGGCTCAACGCCATTCGTGGCGGTCGACAATTACGCCGGGGCGCGGATGGTTACCGAACATCTGATCGATCGGGGCGCGAAGCGGATCGTCCACATCGCCGGGCCGACCAACAATCGCGATGCCAGCGAGCGTGAGCGGGGCTTTCGCGATGCGCTGAAAGACGGGCTCGGAATTGCCGATCCCCTGATCCTGCCCGGCGATTTCCGCGAGGATGCGGGGCGCGATGCCGCGCGACATCTGATCGCCAGCGGCACGCGCTTCGATGCCGTTTTCGCAGGGAACGACATGATGGCGGTGGATTGCATGGCCGAGCTGAGCGAAGCGGGATTTGCGATCGGCAGCGAAATTCTCGTCGCGGGGTTCGACGATATTCCGCTGGCGCGTTACGTCACGCCGCAGCTTACCACCGTGCATTCGGACATCACCCGGCTGGGTTCCGCGGCGGCGCAGATGCTCCTTCGCATGCTGGCGGGCGGCGAGCCAAGCGGGGAGGCTTCGCTTGTGATACCCCCGACCCTGGCCGTGCGCGGATCGACGACGGGCTGAACGAAGTCTCGCTTTCGTTAGATATGCAGGTGTGGCGACGGACGATGTAACCGTATACATTGCGGATGATTCCGGAGCCGAAGACTTCGGATCGGGAGAACCGCATCATGTCATTCGCCGTCACTCGCTCCTTGCGTCCGCTCGCCGCGCTTTTGCTGTTGTCGGGCTGCGCATCCATGGGGCCGCTCGAAGCGGCGCCTCCTTCGCAGGCGGGCCAGCACGCGCAGCCCGCGCTCATGGCGGGCGGCTACGAATATCAGCTCTTCGTCCCCCAGGGTGCGCCGATTGCGAGCCTTGAGAAAGACGGCGCGAAATTCCCGCTCCTGCTGTTCCTTCACGGATCGGGAGAGCGGGGCAGCGATGTCGCGCGGGTCAAGGCGCACGGTCCGCCGAAGATCGCCGATCGCGATCCCGACTTCCCCTTCATCCTGATTTCGCCATTGCTCCCGGAGGAAGAGGATTGGGACATCGACAAGCTCGACGCGATCCTCGACCATGCGATGGCCACGCTGCCGGTCGATCCGGCACGCGTCTATCTCACCGGGCTCAGCCGGGGTGGGCATGCCGCCTGGCGCTGGGCCGCGCAGGAGCCGACGCGATTTGCAGCCGTTGCGCCGGTGGCGGGGCGGGGCGATCCCGCGACGGCATGCGCGCTCAAGGACTTGCCCGTCTGGGCGCTTCACGGCGATCGCGACGATGTGGTGGTGCCGGAAGGCAGCTTCGCCATGGCGCGGGCGATCCGGGCATGCGGGGGGCGCAAGAGCCGCCTGACAATCTATCCCGATCTCGGCCACAATGCCTGGGACCCGGCCTATGCCGATCCGGCGCTGTATCTCTGGCTGCTGAGCCATCGCCGCGGGATCGAGGACTAAGCGCATGAGGTTCCGCTCCCTGATCGCAGGCCTTGGCCTTCTCGCCTTGCTTCCCGCTTGTGCCCATGTACCCACCCCGAAGACGGAGCCGTCGACCATGCGGGCGATGACATTCAATATCCGGCTCGACACGGCATCGGATGGGGAAAATGCCTGGCCGTATCGCAAGGATCTGGTGAGCCAGACGATCACCTATCTCGCGCCCGACGTGCTCGGTATGCAGGAGGTTTTGCTTGGCCAGAAACGCGATCTGGAAGCGGACCTCCCCGGTTATGCCTTTGCGGGCGTCGCGCGAGACGATGGGGCAAGCAAGGGGGAATTCTCGCCGCTGGCGTGGAAGCGTGCGCGCTGGACGGCCTTGGAAAGCGGTACGTTCTGGCTATCCCCCACGCCCGGAGTGCCGAGCAAGGGATGGGACGCCGCCCTGCCGCGCATCGCGACCTGGGCTCTCCTTCAGGATAGGGGCACCGGGGAATTGGTGCGCGTGCTCAACACCCATTTCGACCATGTGGGCGAGGAAGCGCGGCAAGAGAGCGCGGCGCAGATTGCCGCCTGGGCCGAGCGGCATCGCGGGGCGGGCGAGGCCGTCATCGTCATGGGCGATTTCAACGCCGCCCCGTCGAGCGCACCGATGCGGATCCTCGCCGATCGAAGACGCAGCGGGCTCGCCGATACGCGCACGATCGCACAGGCTCCCCCTTTCGGACCAACCGGAACCTTTACCGGGTTCGATATCGCCCGAAACGCCGCCGAACCGATCGACCACATCCTCGTCTCCGATCGCTTCGCGGTCCTGCGCCATGCGACGATCACGCAGCATTGGGGCGGGCGCCTGCCGTCCGATCATTATCCGGTGGTCGTGGACCTCAAATTGCGAGTGCGTTAGCGCGCGATCGGCCAGCGCGCTCGACGTTCACGGATCCGTGCGGTCGAGCCATCCCCCCGTGAAGCCCATCCGTTCGAGGCCGCGACGGATGTGCGGGTTCTTGCGCATGGTGCGCCAGACGAGGCCGCTGCGGTGGTTCTCCATCATCGCCAGGATCGGCCCCTGATCGATACCGAGATGATCGCGCGCGATCCAGCCGGTTTGCGCATCCACGGTGCCGCTGCGGCTGCCCGCATCGGTGAAGGTGTAGCTGGGATTGAACGCATCCTTGAATCCATAGCGGGTATAAAGCCTGTCTCCATAGGCATCGCGCATCGCCATGAGGGCGGGGATCGTGACTTCCGGCGCGAAGGCGACCGATCCGCCTGCCGCCGTGGGCACGATCGTGCCATCATCCACGACGCGTTCGGCGCTGACGCCGCGTGCGGAATAGGCCTGGAACTGTCGCGGTTCTCCGTTGACGAGGCGGCCATTGGCGGCGCCGGTCGGCCCGTCGGACGCGGTCCAGCCCCACAGATCGCCCGAATAACCGATCCAATCGTTCGGATTGTCGATGCCGTAGGCGCGCTGGCTCAAAGTCGCGCGGCGGCTGTTCTCGAAATAGTCGATCCCCTTGGACGCCATATAGGCATCCCGAATGTCGCGGAAATCGACCCAGACATGGCTGTATTGATGGCCGAAGAGCGGCTCGAACTGGAGGTGCTCGTAGCCGTAATACGTCCCCCAGTCCTTATCCAGATTGGCGGCCCAGCCAGTGTCCCATGCTTCCTTGGTGATCGCATGCGTCGGCGATCCCGCAGCGAGGATATAGACCAGCATTCCCTCGTTATAGCCGACCCAGTCATGCGTACCGAAATCGCCGCCATTGCCTCTTTCGGGATACCAGCCCATCGCGATGGCCTTGCCGCTGCCGCCATTGGCCGAAGGAATCGCGCTGTTTTCGCGCTGGGCGAAGGTCCAGTCGACGCGGGCATAGATCTTTTCCGCAAGATCGCGGATCGCGGCTTCGGTCGGATCCGCGCGATCGAAATAGCTCTGGGCGAACAGCACACCGCCGAGCAATAGCGCGGTGTCGACTGTCGAGAGTTCGGTATTGCCGAAGCGTGTCCCATCCTCGTTCTTCAGGAAATGGTAGAAGAAGCCCTTATGGCCCGACACGCCCGATACGGCGTGGCCTTGCGGCGCATTCCAGTAGAATTCGAGGCAGTCGCGCGTGCGCTGCGCTGCATCTTCACGGCTGACATAGCCGCGCTCCGCGCCGATGCCGTACGCAGTCAACGCGAAGCCGGTCGCCGCGATGGACGAGAAGGGATTGGACGGCCACCGATCGGGCGCAAGGCAGCGCTCGGTATCGGTGGTTTCCCAGAAATAGGCGAAGGTGCGTTTCGTCAGGTCTTCCGAGAAGGCGGCCTGAGCCGAAGCGGGCGGCGCCTCTGGCGCGGCCTGCGGCAAGGTGCCGGGGACGCTGGCGCATCCGGTGAGCATCAGGGCGGCTGAGGAGGCGAACGGGGCGGAGCGGAGTAGGATGGCAGTCACCTGCGGATAAAGGATGATCGCCGCCGCTTCCGGGAAGAAGCGACGGCGATAAAAGGATAGCTCAGAATTCGAACCCTGCGGAAACCTTCAGGGTCCGGGGCGGGCCGTCGGTACTGAAGGACCGCAGATTGCGCTCACCCGTCGTGCCGAGGAAGCTGTTGTAATTACGATCGTTCAGGGCGTTGATGATGTCGGCGCGCACATAGATGCGGCTGCGATCGCTCAGGAAACCGAGATCGATATTCTGCGTGATGGCAAGGTCGAGCTGGCGGAAGCCCCACCGATCGCCATTGCCCGCAGTCTTGATCGTATCGATAACCAGGGGCTCATCGCCGCCGATCGTGCGCACGAAATTGTTGAGATAGCGTGGGGAGGCGATCTGGAACTTGCCGGAGATCACCGTATTCGTCGGCAGATCGACCGATCCGGCCATCACCAGACGATGCTTGCGCAGGCCGCTGGAAGTCTTGACCGTGTAATCCTCAAGCGTCGGGAAATCGAACGAGAAATATTCGCCGAAAGCCCGGTTCTCGGTCGCATCGGTGTAGGTGTAGGTCGCGGTCAGGTTCCAGGGCGAGGCCTGGGTGTAGCGCTTCGCGATCTTGATGTGCGCCGCATCCTCGTTGGTCTTCAGGCCGTTCGTTCCGATGATGATCGAACCGAAGCCGCGAGGCGCAAAGCCGAACGGGGAACCCGGAACGGCAGGCGGAGGCGTGAAGAATGTCCCGTCGGGGCGACGGTTGCCGAGCAGATAGGCGAACCCGTCGCGGCTTTCGATATGGCGGAACCCGACTTCGACATTCAGCGTGCTGGTCAGGTCGCTACGCAGGCCAAGGCTGAACTGGTCGGAATAGGGCACCTTCAGATCGTTGTTGACCAGGCGGATACCCCGGCCACCGCCGAAACCGGCACCGGCGATCAATTGCTGGCGACCCTCTTCCGTCAGATAGATCGGATCGAAGCGCACGCAAGTCGGGCTCGGATTGCAGTCGTCGTTGTTCGGATCGCCAGTGAGGAAGTTGAAGGTCCGCGTGCTGTAGGCATTGATGCTGACTTCCTGGGCGATAAAATCGAACTGGTTGCGGTCATAGGACCGCCCGTAACCACCGAACAGCACCAGACGCCCGCGATCCAGGAACTGGTAGGTGAAACCGAGGCGAGGCTGGAAAGCGCCCTTGAACGCTTCGCGTTGCGTTCCGTCGGTGATGTAATCGTTGATGTCGTACTCGACGCCCGGCTTATAGATATTGGGATAGTTCGCTTCTGATACAGCACCGACGATTTCCGGTGGCGTGACGAAATCGAGATAGGACGGCGTCTCCTCGTAATCCCAGCGGATGCCGAGATTCAACGTCAGACGATCGTTCACGTCCCAATCGTCCTGGATATAGATGCCGAATTGCCAGTTCTTCGAAATGACAGTCGGAGTCCCCTGGCCTGTCGCGGCACCGAACTGGACACGATAGGGGATGGTGGTGTTGAAGCCGTTTGGCGTCAGATTGACGTTATACGAATATTGCGGATTGAAAAAATTCTGCTCGTCCCGCGTCAGCTTGACCCACTTCGATTTCACGCCTGCCTTGATCGTATGCCGTTCGAAGCCAATCCACGTGAAGTCGTTCTGGACGCTGTAGCCTTCCTGGCCCTTGTCCTGGAAGTTGGCGCTTCCGCCCAGCCGCAGGATCTGCGCATTGTCCAGAATATTGCCCGTGACGGGGCTTACGCCGCTATATGTGTAGAGCGCGCCGGGAACGAAGTTTTGCGGGCGGGGCGACCAGAAAGCTTCTTCATAAGTGAGCTTGAAATCGTTGATGAAATTATCGGCGCTGTGTTCCCAGCGAAGCAGACCGCGCTTTTCGTCCACATCCTGCGACGCGGCCGATTCCGCAGCGGTGCTGCCGCTGCTCAGGAAGATGCCGGTCTCTTTACGGTACTTGCCCGAAACCTCGATCAGGTCGCGGCTGGTCGGCTGAAAGCTCAGCTTGCCGAAATACAGGTCTTCGTTGAACTCGCGCTGCGTCGGCCCGAACAGGCCCTGAAGATCCGACGGGAAGAAGCTGACCGGGAAATTGGCGCCCGGCTCGATGGTGACGGGCAGGCGGCGGCGCTTACCTTCGTATGTCACGAAGAAATGCGCCACGTCCCTGACGATCGGCCCGCCGAGAGCGCCGCCGAACTGGATATCCTTGGTCTCCGCCTTTTCGCGCCCGCCGAACAGTTCCAGCGGGGTTTCCTGGCGCATGTCGGTATCGGTGTAATCGACGAAGGCGGTGCCGTGGAATTCATTGGTGCCCGACTTCGTGCCCGCGGTGATCGCGACCGAGCTGACCTGATCGAACTCCGCCTTGTAGTTGGAGCTGATGACGCGATATTCGCCGACTGCGAGCTGGGGGAAGGGGTTGCCTTCCGAGCTGTCCTGGCCGGTCACGCCGTTCTTGAGAACGTAGTCCTTCTGGCCGATCCCGTCGATATAGACGTTCACTGTGCGGCTGTTCTGCGCGCCGCCCTGAATGCGCGACTGGCCATCGGGATTTTCGAATACCACCCCCGGCGCCAGATCGGCGAAGGCGAGGAAGTTGCGATTGTTCTGGGGCAGCGTCTCGATCTCACGCTGCGAAATGTTCGCGCCGACCTCGCCGCCTTCGAGCGTGACGATCCGCCCGCCGGTCACGATGATGAGATTGTCTTCGGCTCCCGGCGTGGCGGAGGCATCCGCCACGGTCGGTTCCTGCGCGATGTCGTCGAAGTCCAGAACCGCGTCCTGCGCGATCTGGAGCGTAAATTCATCGGTACGGCGAACCGTGCCGTCCACGCCGGTGATTTCCAGATAATAGGTCGCCGGGCGAAGTTGCGGGAAATTGTAGCGACCGTCCTGCGTGACATCGATCGTGCGGCGGAAACCCGTCGCCACGTCGACGGCCGTGATCTGCGTCGCGCCGGTCACACTGCCGCGCAGGGACGCGTTCGATTCCTGCGCAAGAGCTGGCGCGGCGAGCGCGATGGCGAGGGCGCCGGTCGCGCTGGTGATGGCGAGGGCACCGGCCAGGCGGCCGGCAACGGACGTGCGCTTCGCATGCGAAAAGATCATGGCAATTCTCCTCCCCATTTTCCGCCCCTTTTCCAGAGGCTTGAATATCCGCCGCAGCATTCTCTGCAGATCGAATCATTGAATATGGAACGGGCTTGTAACCGGTTTCATTCCGGTTGTATAGAACCCCTGCACCGGACGAATCCGAAAAAATGATCAAGGACGGCAGAGACCCGCTAGGAAGGGTCAGCCGTCAGGGAGCGGGAGATTACGATGAAGGGCCCTGTAGCTCGCACAAGCACTTTGGCCGCCATGCTTCTGGCGACGACGGCCTGCGCCACCGCGCAGACCGCACCAGTGGAGCGGGCTCCTGCCGCCCAAGCCACGACTGCCACCGTCGGCACCGTGCCGATCCAGCCGGCGCAGCCCGAATGGGCGGCGCGCGATGCCGAGATGGATCGGTTTCTCGACGAGCTGATCGGCAAGATGACGCTGGAGGAAAAGGTCGGCCAGCTCACGCTGCTCACCAGCGACTGGGAATCCACCGGCCCCACCATGCGCGACAGCTATCAGGAGGATATTCGCGCGGGCAAGGTCGGCAATATCTTCAATGCCTATACGGCCGATTATACGCGCGAATTGCAGCGCCTCGCGGTCGAGAACACGCGGCTGAAAATCCCGCTGATGTTCGGATACGATGTGATCCACGGCCATCGAACGATCTTCCCGATCTCTCTGGGCGAGGCGGCGAGCTGGGACATGGATGCGGTGGAGAAATCCGCCCGCGTCTCCGCCGAGGAAGCGAGCGCGGAAGGGATCCACTGGACCTTTTCGCCCATGGTGGACATCGCCCGCGATGCGCGCTGGGGCCGCATATCGGAAGGGGCGGGCGAGGATGTCTATCTCGGCAGCCGCGTGGCGAAGGCTCGTGTAGAAGGCTATCAGGGCGACGATCTGGGGGCCACCGACACCGTGCTCGCTACGGTCAAGCATTTCGCCGGTTATGGCGCGGCGCAGGCCGGGCGGGACTATCACACGGTCGACATTTCGGAACGCACGCTACGCGACGTGTACCTGCCGCCCTTCAAGGCCGCCATCGATGCGGGCGTGGGCAGCATCATGACATCGTTCAACGAATATGACGGCGTGCCCGCCAGCGGCAGCAAATATCTCCTCACCGATGTGCTGCGCGATCAATGGGGCTTCGATGGTTTCGTCGTCACCGACTATACCTCGATCAACGAGATGGTGGCGCACGGCTATTCGAAGGATCTCGAACAGGCGGGCGAACAGGCGCTCGACGTTGGCGTCGATATGGACCTGCAGGGCGCGGTCTTCCTCGAAAACCTCGCCGGTTCGATCGCCGCGGGACGGGTAAGCATGGATCAGGTCGACACCGCCACGCGCCGTGTGCTCGAAATGAAATATCGCCTCGGCCTGTTCGAGGATCCCTATCGCTATGCCGATAACGCACGGCAGGAAGCCACGCTCTACAAGCCCGAATTCCTCGAAGCTGCGCGCGATGTCGCCCGCAAGTCCATGGTTCTGTTGAAGAACGAAGGTGACACCCTGCCGCTCGCCGCCGGGGCGCAGAGCATCGCGCTGATCGGTCCGCTCGCCGACAGCAAGCCCGACATGATCGGCAGCTGGGCCGCTGCGGGCGACCGCCAGACCCGCCCGGTCACCGTGCTCGAAGGTTTCAAGGCGCGTGCCGGACGCGGCGTGCGCGTCGAATACGCCAAGGGCGCAAGCTACGAATTCGACGCCGAAGGCAAAACCGACGGCTTCGCCGAAGCGCTCGCAGTGGCTGACCGATCCGACGTGATCGTGGCGGTCATGGGCGAGAAATGGGACATGACGGGCGAAGCGGCGAGCCGCACCTCGCTCGACCTGCCGGGCAACCAGCAGGCCCTCCTCGAACGGCTCGTCGCGACCGGCAAGCCGGTGGTGCTAGTGGTGATGAGCGGGCGGCCCAATTCCATCGGCTGGGCGGACGAAAACGTGCCCGCGATCCTCCACGCCTGGTATCCCGGAACGCAGGGCGGCCATGCGGTGGCCGATGTGGTGTTCGGCGATTACAATCCGTCGGGCAAACTGCCTGTCACTTTCCCGCGCAATGTCGGACAGGCGCCGATCCATTACGACATGAAGAACACCGGCCGCCCGATCGAACTGGGCGAGCCGGGGGCGAAATACGTCTCGCGTTATCTCAACACGCCCAATAGCCCGCTTTATCGGTTCGGTTACGGGCTGAGCTATACCGACTTCGCCTATTCGCCGGTCACGCTGAGTGCCCCGAGGATGGGGGCGGGCGGATCGATCACGACCAGCGCCACCATCACCAATGCCGGCAGCCGCGCGGGCGAAGAGGTGGTGCAGCTCTACGTTCGCGACCTCGTCGGATCGGTGACGCGGCCGGTTCAGGAACTGAAGGGTTTCGAGAAGGTGATGCTGCAGCCGGGCGAAAGCCGCACGGTGAGCTTCACTCTCGAACCGGAGGACCTGGCCTTCACGCGCGGCGACATGTCGCATGGCTGGGAGCCGGGCGAGTTCCGCCTCTGGATCGCGCCCAGCTCGGGTGCGGAAGCGAGCACGCCGGTCACTTTCACGCTGACGGAGTGAGCGGGATGACGGGACGCAGCGCTTTCGCGGCTCTTGCCCTGGCCTTCGTCCTGCCGGGCTGCGCCACAGTTCCCGCCGCAACCGAGAGTGCGGGGGCGGTGGCGCAGACGAAGCCCGCACACGTCGAACAACGCCGCCCGAACATCATATTCATCATGTCGGACGATCACGCCCAGACCGCGATCTCCGCGTACGGAACCGAGATCGGCCGCCTGGCACCGACCCCCAATATCGATCGGATAGCTGCGAACGGCGCTCTGTTCGAAAACAGCTACGTCACCAATTCGCTGTGCGGACCGGCCCGCGCAACCATGCTCACGGGCCAGTTCAGCCACATGCACGGCTTCACCAGGAACGGGCAGAAATTCGACAATTCCCAGTGGAATTGGGTGCGCGAACTGGGCGCGTCGGGATATGACACGGCCCTGTTCGGCAAATGGCATCTGAATTACTCGCCCGAAGGTGCGGGGATCGACGATTGGGCCGTGCTCGACGATCAGGGCAAATACTATAATCCCGATATCATCACGCCCGACGGGCGAGAAGTGGTGGAAGGCTATGCCACCGATCTCGTCACCGATCGCAGCCTTGCATGGCTCGATGCGCGCGCGGGCAGCGACAAGCCGTTCGCGTTGCTGATCCACCACAAAGCGCCGCATCGCAATTTCATGCCCGCGCTGCGCCATGTGCAGAAATATATCGGCACCGAGTTTCCCGTGCCCACCAATTATTTCGACCATTACGACGGTCGCCCTGCGGCAGAGGCGCAGGAAATGAACATCTACCGCGACATGTATGAGGGCCACGACCTCAAGATGACGGTGGAGGAGGGGAGCCGCGAACTGCGCTTCAATCCGTGGACCGACGATTTCGCGCGCATGACGCCTGAACAGCGCGAGGCTTATTTCGGGGCGCTGCAGCCCGGCAACGACGCGATGAACGCGGCCGCCATGACCGATCGCGAGATGGCGATCTGGAAATACCAGCGCTACATGCACGAATATCTCGGCACCGTGGCAGCGGTGGACGACAGCGTGGGCCGAGTGCTCGACTGGCTGGAGGCAAGCGGCGAGGCCGATAACACTATCCTCGTCTACACCTCCGATCAGGGCTTCTATCTCGGCGAGCATGGCTGGTTCGACAAACGCTTCATGTACGAAGAAAGCCTGCGCACCCCGCTGGTGATGCAGTATCCCGGCCATATCGCGCCCGGCACCAGGATCGCGGCCCCCGTGCAGAACGTCGATTACGCGCCGACCTTCCTCGACTATGCGGGACTGCCGGGGCGCGAGGCGATCCAGGGCCGTTCCCTGCGCGAGGTGGTCGATGGCACGCCGCCCGGCGACTGGCGCGATGCGGTCTATTACCATTATTACGAATATCCCGGCTTCCACGCGGTCCGCGCGCATTATGGGGTGAAGCAGGGTCGCTACAAACTGATGCGCTTCTACGGCGATATCGATGCGTGGGAGTTCTACGATCTCGAAACCGATCCGAACGAGATGCACAATCGCATCGATGACCCCAGGGTTCAGGACGAGGTCGCGCGATTGAAGGTCAAGCTGGAAGCGCTGCGCCGCCAATATCGCGACAGCGACGGTCCGGCGGTGGACGCGCCCCTTTCGGATGGTCGGGCGAGGGCCAAGGGACTGCGGGATGCGACGAGCGCGGCGGGGGCGGGGCACCACGCCCATCATTGAGGGATGAACGGCGACTTCTTTGCGTTTTAGAGGGGCCACTCCGCCGGTAAATCGATCCGGTTCTGCATAGGCCGGCACCACACGTGCCAAAGCTCTGGCGCGCGGGGCTTGCGCTGCTAAAAGCGCGCGCATGACCGCGAACGATGCAGGAAAACCCGCCTTCATCCTTACCCTGTCCTGCGAGGACCGGGTGGGCATCGTCGCCGCGGTCAGCAGCCATCTGGCCGCGATTGAGGGCTTCATCCTCGACAGCCAGCAATATGCCGATCTCGATGCAGGGCGCTTCTTTCTCAGGATCGAATTTCGTGCTGAGGGCGCATCCTTCCCCAAATCGGTGGACGATCTGCGGACGGGCTTCGCGCCCATCGCCAGCCGATACGCAATGGACTGGGATCTGCTGCCCGCCGATCACCGGCCCCGTCTCCTGATCGCGGTGTCGCGGGGCAGCCATTGCCTCAACGATCTGCTGCATCGCTGGCAGACCGGCAATCTGCCGGTGGAGATCGTCGGTGTGGTTTCCAACCATGAAGGCCTGCGCGACCTGACCGAATGGCACGGCGTTCCCTATCACTACCTTCCCGTCGATGCGGAGCGGCGGCACGAGCAGGAAGCGCGCATTCTTGGCGTGTTCGAAGAAACGCGTGCCGATACGCTGGTGCTGGCGCGCTACATGCAGGTGCTATCGTCCGACATGGCGCAGCGGCTCGCCGGGCGCTGCATCAATATCCATCACAGCTTTCTGCCCAGCTTCAAGGGCGCGCGCCCCTATGGCAAGGCGCATGAGCGCGGCGTCAAGCTGATTGGGGCGACCGCGCATTTCGTCACCGGCGATCTCGACGAAGGGCCGATCATCGAACAGGATATCGAGCGCGTGGACCACCGCGCGACCGAACAGGATCTGGTCCGCATCGGGCGCGATATCGAGGCGCGGGTGCTGGCCCGCGCTGTGCGCTGGACGGCCGAGCGGCGCGTTTTCCTGAACGGTATCCGCACCGTCGTCTTTCGCTGAAGCTTCGGATCAGCACCCCGCAACGCCCACGCACGCTGCCGGAATAGCGCCTTTCCCCGCAGGCTTGAGTGCGATAGGAGCCGGACCATGGCGAAATCGATTTCCCACGCCTTCGCCGTTTGCTGTCTGATGTGGGCGGCTGCCTGTGCCGAAGCGGAACCCGAACGTGAACGCGATCCCGTTCCTGTGGTTGCCGAGGACATTCGCGTCCTTCCCGAAACGCTCGAGGTCGAGGCGATCGGATCGGCGCGCGCGGCGACTTCAGCGGAAATCTATCCCGAAACCGCAGGCCGCGTGACGCGCGTGCTTTTCGAAGCGGGCGATTTCGTGCGCGATGGCGCCCCGCTGCTTCAGCTCGATGCGCGGGCCGAGCGGCTGGCGGTCGAAGCCGCGCGGGTCCAGGTGCGCGAGGCGGACCAGCTCCTTTCGCGCTATCGCCGGATCGAGGATACCGGCGCCCTGTCCGCCAGCCAGATCGAGGCGGGCGAAACCGCACTCGCCAGCGCGCGGGTGGCGCTGCAACAGGCACAGACCGATCTTGCCGACCGCACCGTGCGCGCGCCGTTCTCCGGCCATGTCGGCCTGACCGAGATCGATCCGGGGGATCGTGTCAACGATGCGACCCCGATCGCGCAGATCGACCAGCGCGGCACGCTCTATGTCGATTTTCCCGCGCCCGAAGCGGTCTTCAACGCTCTCAGCCCCGGACAGGTCGTGCAGGTGACGCCCTTTTCCGACGGATCGCGCACGATCGATGCGCGCGTCGTCACCACCGACAGCAGGATTTCGCAGGACAGCCGCGACTTCATCGTGCGCGCCGCCATTCCCAATGAGGGCGACCGCCTGCGTCCCGGCATGAGCTTTCGCGTCGTGTTCGAACGGCAGGGAGAGCCGCGACCGGTCGTGCCCGAACAGGCGATCGTCTGGGGCGGGGAGGGCTCGCACGTCTTCGTCGTCAGGGATCGCAAGGCGGTGCGCGTGCCCATTACCATCACCGCCCGGCGCGAAGGGCTGGTGTTCGTCGACGGCGCGATCCGGCGCGGCGATCGGGTGATCGTCGAAGGGGTTCAGAAGGTGCGCGACGGGCAGGACATCCGCCTCGTCAGCGGCGGCGGCGCGGGTAGCCGGACGGTCCAGGTCCGCCCAACCGGATCGGCCACGTCCGCTTCAGCCCCGGCGGAGCAGTGAAGGACCGCAACGATCTTCCCATGCTGGCGGTCAAACGGCCGCTGCTGATCGGCGTGCTCAACCTGCTGATCGTGATCGCCGGGATCGCCGCGCTGATGGGCGTGGAGGTGCGAGAACTCCCCAATGTCGATCGCCCGATCGTGTCCGTTACGGCAAGCCTCCCCGGTGCCGCGCCCGAAACGATGGATTCCGAAGTCACCAGCCGGCTCGAAAACGCGGTCGCACGGGTATCGGGCGTGCGCGAAATCCGATCTTCGAGCGAGGAGAACAATTCGCGGATCCGGGTGGAATTCAATCCCGGCGTGGATCTCGACACCGCCGCTTCCGACGTGCGCGAAGCGGTCAGCCGCACCTCGCGCGACCTTCCCGACCGGGTCGAGCAGGTCACCGTAGTCAAGGCCGATCAGGACGCACAGCCGATCATGACGCTGGCGGTCCAGTCGACGCGCTACGATCAGGCGGAGCTGACCCGGATCGTCGAAAACGACATCGTGCCCGAATTGCTCGCGGCGGAGGGCGTCGCCAGTATCGAGGAGTTTGGCACGCGCGCGCGCCAGATGCGGGTCTCGGTCGATCCGGCGCGCCTCAATCGCTTCGGCCTGACGCTCGCCGATGTGGCCGCAGCGCTCGAAAGCGCCCCATACGACGTGCCGGTCGGCTCGTTCCGGTCCAATGCGCAGGAACTGATCGTGCGCGCCGAGGCGAGCGCGACCGATCCCGCGCGTATCGAAAACGTCGTGATCTCGGGGACGACCCGGATCGGCGATGTCGCGCAGGCCGATTTCGCGCCAGCCAATGCGACCAATTTCGTCCGGCTCGACGGCCGACCGATCGTCGGCCTAGGGGTCGTGCGGCAGGCGAGTTCGAACACGATCGAGATTTCGGATTCGATCCGCAACGGGGTCGATCGCCTCAACGAGCGGTTCGACGATCTCAGCATCGAAATCGTGTCGGACGATGCGGAATTCATCCGAATATCGGTGCGCGAGGTCTTGATAACGCTCGGTTTCACAGTGCTTGTGGTGGTCGGCACGATGCTGCTGTTCTTCCGCGCCTGGCGACCCACGATCGTGCCCAGCGCGACGATCCCGGTGGCGCTGGTCGGCGTGGTCGCGGGCATCTGGATGATGGGCTTTTCCATCAATCTGTTGACCCTGCTGGCACTGGTGCTGGCGACGGGCCTGATCGTGGACGATGCGATCGTCGTGCTCGAAAACGCGCAGCGCTTGCAGAACAAGGGGCTGGGCCGCCGGGCCGCCGCCGTCATCGGCACGCGGCAGGTGTTCTTTGCGGTGGTCGCGACCACGGCCGTCCTCGTCAGCGTGTTCGTCCCGATCAGCTTTCTGCCGTCCGAGGTCGGACGCGTTTTCCGCGAATTCGGGTTCGTGCTCGCGGTGGCGGTGATCCTGTCGAGCTTCGTCGCGCTCTCGCTGGTGCCCGCGCTCGCCGCCCGCTTCGATCTTACGAGCGAGGAACAGTCACGCGGACGCCTCGCCCGGTGGGGCGGACAGGTGACCGAAGGGTACTCGAAGCTGCTGACCAAATGCCTCGATCGTCCCCGGCTTGCCGGGATCGTCTCGGTCCTGCTCGCCGTGGCCGCGGGGCTTCTCTATACGCAGCTCGACAACGAATTGGTGCCCGACGAGGATCGCGGCGTCGTCACCGTGGATGCGACCGGGCCCGACGGGGTGGGCATCGATTTCATGGATGGCGAGCTGGACGAGGTCGAACGGGTGCTCCAGCCCTATCTCGACAGCGGCGAGATCGAGAGCACCTTCTCCATCGTCGGTCGCTACGATCCCAACCGCGTGCGGGTGACCGCCCAGCTCGCCGACTGGGACGATCGCGACCGATCGCAGACCGAGATTGTGGAGGAACTGAACGAACCGCTGCAGGAAATTCCCGGCTCTCGTACCAATGCGCGTGGGCGCGGCACGCTGAGTTTCGGGGGCGGGGGCGACGGGCTCGAGGTGGCGCTGACGGGCCCCGAATATGCAATGATCTTCGAATCCGCGACCGCGCTGGCGACGGCGATCGACACCGGCTCGGACATCCTTTCGAACCCCGACATCTCCTATCAGCCGACCCAGCCGCAACTCTCGATCCGGATCGACCGGCAGCGTGCCGCCGATCTCGGCGTTGATCTGGACGATCTGGCGCAGACCCTGCGCGCAATGGTCGGCGGCGAGGATCTGGTCGATCTCAATGTCGGCGATCAGGCGGTCCCGATCTTCCTGACCGCACAGGCTGTCACCGTCACCAATCCGCAGGATCTGCGCAATCTCTACGTGAGGGGAACGGACGACACGCTGGTGCCGCTGTCGAGCGTGACCGAAATCGAGGAGCAGGGCATCGCCGCCGAGCTCGACCGCACTGAGCAGCGCCGCGCGATCGAGGTCAGCGCGGATATCGCCCCCGGAACGCCCCTGCGCGATGCGGTTCAGGAAATCGAGCGACTGGCCGACGAAGCCGTCGAACCGGGGATCGACATGATCCTTCAGGGCGAGGCGGAGAGCCTGGAGGAAACTTCGAACGATCTCTTGCTGACATACGCTTTCGCGCTGGTGATCGTCTTCCTCGTCCTTGTCGCGCAATTCGAGAGCCTGACGAGCGCGGCGGTGGTGATCCTGACGGTGCCCTTCGCGCTGGCGGCGGCGGTGTTCGCGCTGTTTCTGTCGGGCGTCTCGCTCAACATCTATTCGCAGATCGGCCTCGTCATGCTGATCGGGCTGATGGCGAAGAACGGGATCCTGATCGTCGAATTCGCGGACCAGTTGCGCCATCAGGGCCGCAGCGTGCGCGAAGCGGTGGAGGAAGCTGCCGCCATCCGCCTGCGCCCGATCGCGATGACATTGATCTCGACCGTGGTCGGCGCATTGCCGCTGATCCTGGCGAGCGGAGCCGGATCGGAAGCGCGCCAGTCTATCGGGTGGGTGATCTTCGGCGGGCTGGGTCTTGCCGGACTGTTCACTCTGTTCCTGACGCCGGTTATCTATCTCGGGGTCGCCAGGCTTGGAAAGCCGCGCAAGCTGGACCTCGAGCGTCTGCGTGAAGAGATCGACGAGACCGATGAGGATATGACGATGGCGCCGGCATGATGCAGGGGCGTTGCAGAGGCATTGCACTGGCAGGTGCCGCAATGCTGGCAGGGTGCGCCACAGGGCCTGAGCCCGAGCTGGTCGCGGTGGTCGTTCCGCCTCCTGTCTATGCCACCGATCTGCCACCCGCAGGCCTCGACGAGGCGTGGTGGCGAGGGTTCGGGGATCCGGCGCTGAACGATCTCGTCGCGCGCGGACTTGCGGCCAATCTCGATATCGACGCGGCAACGGACCGGCTCGATGCCGCCGCCGCACTGCTCGCCGCAGAACGGTCGGATCGGCTGCCCACGCTCGATGCGGCTGGCGAAGCGGGCGTCGATCTTGGCAGCGACAATCGCGTGCGGGCGAGTGCGGGCCTGTTCGGCCTGTTCGATCCCGATTTGAACGGAAGGCTCGCTGCCGAAATCCGTGCCGCCGCCGCCGACTACGCCGAGGCCGACTATATCCTCGCCGATCAACGCCGCCTCGTCGCCGCAGCGATCGCCAGCCAGTATATCGAATACCGCCGTACCGGCGCGCAGCTCGACCTGCTCCAACAGTCGACCGACTTGCAGGAACGCACGCTGCGCATCGTGACTCTGCGCTTCGAAGCGGGGCTGGCCGCCAATCTCGACGTCCGCCGCGCCGCCGCCGATCTGGCGCAGACGCGCGCCCGGCGCGGCCTCGTCGCAATCGCGCGCGCTTCGGCGGCCAATGCGCTCGCCATATTGATCGCCGAGCCGCCCGGCACCTTCGCGCCTCCGCCCGCACAAGATGCGAGTGCCATTCCCGACTATAGTCGCGGCCCGGCGGCAGGACCGCCTGCCGATCTGCTGCGCCGCCGTACCGACCTTCTCGCCGCCGAAGCGCGGCTGGCGCAGGCGGCGGCGCGGATCGGGATCGAGCAGGCCGATCTGAGACCTTCTCTCACGATACCCGGTACGATCGGCCTCGGCGACGGGACGCTGGGTGGACTGTTCACGAACTTTCTGGCGGGCGTCGGAGCCGCGCTCGACCTGCCCCTGTTCGATGGGGGCAGGCGGCGCGCGGAAGTGGAGGCGGCTCAGGCCGAGGGCCGCGCAAGGCTCGCCGAATACCGCGCGACGTTTCTCGACGCGCTGGGCGAGGTCGAGAACGCGCTGGTCGCCATCGAGGCGTATGGACAGCGCAACGATGACCTCGCCGAAGCGATCGAGCAGAGCGAAACCGCGCTCGGTCAGTCGGATGCGCTCTACCGCGAAGGGCTCGCTTCGCTGTTCGACGTCCTCGATGCGCAGCGCCAATTGATCGCGAGCCGGCAATCGCTGATCGACAGCGAAGCCGCTCTGGCATCCTCCCATGTGGCCTTCCATGCGGCGGTCGGCTCGCAAGGATATTGAGCGCTCGGTTTTCGCGGATTCAGTCCGGCCGCTTCATCCTGAACAGCGCATCCTGCGTGATCGCGAAATAGTCCGCCGGGCCGCCGCCGCGCGTGATCGGGACGGGGCGGGCCGTCTGGTAGACCCCGTCTTCAAGCATGGCGGGATCGATATGGATGCCGACCGCTTCGCCGATCACCAGCCATTGGTCGAGCGCGTCCCCCTGCCTGTTTTCGAGGCGCACGAGCTGCGTGAGCTTGCATTCGAAATGCACCGGGCTGCCCGCGACGCGCGGCGGTTTCACCACTTTGGAAGGCAGCGTTGCCAGATTGGCCAACTCGAACTCGTCGACTCCTGCGTCGACATTGGCCGAACTCGCATTCATCGCCTCCGCCTGCGCCCGGGTCGCCAGATTCCAGACGAACTCGCCGGTGGCGTCGATATTGGCCACCGAATCCTTCCACCCAGCCGATGCGAAAGCGATCAGGGGCGGGCGGTAATTGATGAGATTGAAGAAACTGTAAGGCGCCAGATTGCGAGTGCCGCTGGCGCTCTGCGACGAGATCCAGCCGATCGGGCGCGGCGCGACGATGGCGTTCAACGGATCGTGCGGCAGGCGGTGGCCCTCTTCGGGTTCGTAGAAATGATAATCGGTCATCGGGTCGCTATGCCGCCACCTCACGTCGCATCAAAGTTAATTTCTTGTCCATGTTTCGGACCTTTAGCGCGGCTTACCTGTTGAGTGGGCAAGGAGACCGTCTTGCCCGATACCATCACCATCAACGGAACCGATCACACGCTGCCGAGCGATCCGCGCGTCAGCCTGCTCGATTTCCTTCGCCACGATCTTGGCCTGTCCGGCACGAAGAAAGGCTGCGATCACGGCCAGTGCGGGGCCTGCACGGTTATCGTCAACGGCATGCGCATCAACAGCTGCCTGACGCTCGCCGCGCTCCACGATGGCGACGACGTGACGACGATCGAAGGTCTGGGGACGCCCGAAAATCCCTCGGCTCTGCAAGCCGCCTTCGTCGAACACGATGGCTATCAATGCGGCTATTGCACGCCGGGTCAGATCTGTTCGGCGACTGCCATGCTGGACGAGATCAAGGCCGGCTTCGCCAGCGATGCGAGCGAGAGCCTCGACGGCGAGATGGAGGCCAGCGCCGATGAAATCCGCGAACGGATGAGCGGCAATCTGTGCCGCTGCGGCGCCTATGCCAATATCGTCGCCGCTATCCGCGATGTGGCGAGCCAGGGGGAGACGGCATGAGACCTTTCGACCTCCAGCGCCCCGACAGCCTCGAACATGCGCGCAATCTTTCGACCGGCGAGACTGCCACGCTGATTGCGGGTGGAACGAACCTGCTCGACCTGATGAAGCTTCAGGTCGAAGTGCCCGAACGCGTGGTGGCGATCGATCGGCTCGGCATGAACGAAATTCAGGCCACCGAGGATGGTGGCCTTCGCATCGGGGCGCTCGTCACCAATACGGCGACGGCCAATGATGCGCGCATTCGCAGCGATTATCCGGTTCTGGCCCGAGCCATCCTGGCAGGCGCGACCCAGCAATTGCGTAATCGTGCGACGACCGGCGGCAATCTGTGCCAGCGCACGCGCTGCTATTACTTCACCAATATCGACCAGCCCTGCAACAAGCGCGAGCCAGGTTCGGGCTGCGGCGCGATCGAAGGCATCGCGCGCCTCCATGGGGTCCTTGGTACCAGTTCGAGCTGCATCGCGACCTATCCCGGCGACATGGCGGTGGCGATGAGCGCGCTTGACGCGACGGTCGAGATCGTGAGCGCGGACGGGTCCGAACGTAGCGTTCCGGTGCGCGACTTCCACCTTCTGCCGGGCGACACGCCTTGGCGCGACAATGTGCTGGAGACAGGCGAGATTATTACGGCGGTCACGCTGCCCGCGCTGGTCGAAGGCAAGCAGCTTTACCGCAAGGTGCGCGAACGTTCGTCCTACGCCTTCGCTCTGGTTTCGGTTGCGGCGATCATCGCGATGGAGGGCGATACGATCGCTCGCGCCGATCTCGCTTTCGGCGGGCTGGCGCACAAGCCGTGGTACGATCCGCGCCTGTCCGACTTGCTCGTGGGCAAGGCGCCCGACGCCGCCCTGTTCGATTCCGCCGCCGATCTGCTGCTCGAAAACGCGCAAGGCTATGGCGAGAACGATTTCAAGATACCGCTCGCCCGGCGCACCCTCGCTGCTGTGCTGGCTGAAGCGACGGAGACCGAATTATGACCGCCCATCTCAAGCAGGACGAGCCCGACACGGCCAACTTCCTCGACACCATGAAGCAGGGCGTGCTCGGCAAGCCCGTCTCCCGGATCGAAGGGCTTGCCAAGGTCACCGGGACTGCGCCCTATGCAGCCGAATATCCGGTCGAAAATCTGGCTGAAGGTGTGCTCGTCACCGCCACGATCGTGCGCGGCGAAGTCGTCTCGATCGACAAGGACGCCGCGCTCGCAATGCCGGGCGTGCTGGCGGTGATCGACGACAAGTGCCTGACCACGCGTGCGGCGCAAGGCACCGCCAACGAGGCCCCGCAGCAGAACCCCAGGAAGGTCGATTATTGGGGCCAGCCCATCGCCGTGATCGTCGCCGAAAGTTTCGAGCAGGCGCGCGATGCGGCCAAGCACCTCTCCGTCGAATATCGCGAGGAGGAAGGGGCTCCGCTCGATCCTTCTGCCGTCGAACCCGAAGAGCAGGAGGACGAGACCGTCGATCAGGGCGATCTCGCGCATGCGATGGCGAGGGCCGATCATGCGGCCGATCTCGAGATTTCGACCGAAGGGCATGCGTCCGCTGCGATGGAGCCGCATGCCGCCATTGCCGAATGGGATGGCGACAAGGTCACCGTCTACGCCTCGCTCCAGATGCTGAACTACAACATCACCGAACTGGCCGACAGCCTCGGCGTGGACGAGGACAGGGTACGGCTCGTCTCGCGCTATGTCGGCGGCGGGTTCGGCTCGAAGCTGGGCGTCAGTGAAGAAGTCGTAGCTGCTGCGATTGCTGCGAGAGCGGTCGGGCGTCCGGTGCGCGTCGTCATGAGCCGCCAGCAGGTGTTCCAATGTGTCATGCGGCGCAGTGAAACGAAGCAGCGCCTGCGGCTCGCCAGCGATGGCGAGGGCAGGCTCGACGGGTTCGGCCACGAGGCTCTGGTCTCCAACCTTCCCGAAGAAGACTTCGCCGAGCCGGTGCTGCAATCCTCGCATTTCCTTTACGGCGGAAAGAACCGCGCGCTGAAGCTCGAAGTCGCGCGCATCCATCGCATGACCGCCGGATCGGTCCGTGCGCCTGGCGAGGCTGTCGGCATGCCGGCGCTGGAAGTCGCGATGGACGTGCTGGCGGAAAAGACCGGCGTCGATCCGGTCGAACTGCGTATCCGCAATATTCCCGACTGCAATCCCGAAGAGGATTTGCCGTTCTCCTCGCACAAGCTGGCCGAGTGCCTGCAACAGGGCGCGGAGAAATTCGGCTGGGATGCCGGTGCTCGTAAGCCGCGCCAGACGCGCGATGGCGAATGGTGGGTCGGCACCGGCATGGCGAGCGCCGCGCGCGTTCACAATGTCGGCGAGGCGCGGGCGAGAGTCACGCTGCGGCCCGACGGCACCGCCGAAGTGCGCACCGACATGACCGATATCGGCACCGGCACCTACACCATCGTCGCGCAGATGGTTGGAGAGATGCTGGGCCTCGGAGTGGACGATGTGCTCGTTCAGCTGGGTGACACCGATTTCCCGCGCGGGTCGGGTTCTGGCGGTAGCTGGGGTGGGGCCTCGATCGGATCGGCGGTCTATCTGGCCTGCCGCGCCCTGCGCGAGAAACTGGCGAAGAAGGCAGGAACCGAGGAGTCGGATCTGGCGCTGCGCAACGGCGCTGTCGAAGGCGGTAAATCGCTGGCCGATCTGCTCGATGGACAGGAATTGTCGGAAGAGGGGCATTACGAGCCCGGCGAGATCGCCGATACGCACACCGCATCGGGTTTCGGAGCTTTCTTCGCTCAGGTCAGGGTCAATCGCTTTACCGGCGAGACGCGGGTGGATCGCATGCTCGGCGCGTTCGGTTTCGGCCGCGTGCTGAACGCCAAGACCGCGCGCTCGCAATGCCTCGGTGGCATTACCTGGAGTATCGGTGCCGCGCTGACCGAAGCGCTGCATTTCGATCCCAGGGATGGCCATCTCGTCAATTGCGATCTTGCCGAATACCACGTCCCGGTAAACCGCGACGTACCCGAGGTAGAGGTGCTGATGGTGGAGGAACGCGACCCGGTCGCCAGCCCGATCCAGGCCAAGGGGATCGGCGAACTCGGCATGTGCGGCGGAGCCGGTGCGATCGCGAACGCGATCTACAACGCATGCGGCGCGCGGGTTCTGGACTTTCCGATGACGCCCGACCGGGTGCTGGCGGCGATGCCCGATTAGGCGATTGAAACCAGTTGGATTGGGTGCAGGGATCAGCCTTTCGGTTGATCCCTGACCGTACTTAGTCGCCGCGCAGCTTGAACGTCGTGTACCCCGACGTGCTTGCGCACCAGGACCCGCTCCCCTTTATGGTGCGGCAAGCAATGCGCTCGCAGGACGTTTATCGGCGCGTCATTCCGACAATATACGCTGTGCGATCTCGCGAACGCTGTCGGCCAGATCCTCGCGCTGCAGCGCCAGCGCCAGTGTCGCCTCCACGAAACCGAGCTTGCTGCCGCAATCGTAACGTTTGCCGTCGAAAGTGACTGCGTGGAACGGCTGGTCGCCGATCATCTTCGCCATCGCGTCGGTCAGCTGGATTTCGCCGCCTGCGCCCTTTTCCTGATCCTTAAGGATGCCCATGACTTCGGGCTGAAGGATGTAGCGACCCGACACGATCTTGTTCGAAGGCGCATCGGCCACAGCGGGTTTC
Source organism: Erythrobacter sp. HI0063 (assembly GCF_001635685.1). GTDB lineage: Bacteria > Pseudomonadota > Alphaproteobacteria > Sphingomonadales > Sphingomonadaceae > Qipengyuania. The sequence continues at coordinate 32,311 of NZ_LWFF01000314.1, read as the reverse complement.
TCCACCAGGCCCTTCACCTCAGTAAGATTGCCATCGACCGTGCCTGGATCGATGACGCCATAGCTCGATACCTCTTCATGCGGCACTTCCAGCACGCTCACCAGATTGCCGCCGGTCTTTTCATAGGCATCGACCATCTGCTTCATGCAACCAGCGCCGCCCGGCTCTCCGATCATCAATTCGTCGGGCAGGAAAATCGCGAAGGGCTCGTCGCCCACGATGGCGCGCGCGCACCATACCGCGTGGCCGAGACCCATCGGAACCTGCTGGCGAACCGTGATGATGCTTCCCGGCGTCGCCCGGGTCGAGTCGAGAACACCGAGATCCTTGCCCCGTTCGCTCATCGTCGTTTCAAGCTCGTAAGCCACGTCGAAATGTTCGACAATCGCGGTCTTGCCCCGGCCGGTGACGAAAATCATCTCCTCGATCCCCGCCTCGCGCGCTTCGTCCACCGCGTACTGGATCAGCGGGCGATCAACGATCGGAAGCAGTTCCTTGGGAACGGCCTTGGTTGCCGGAAGGAACCGCGTGCCCATGCCCGCGACTGGAAAAACGGCTTTCTTGATCGGCTTGAAACTCATGGAAAGGTCTCCGTGCATGTTCAGCTTCGAGGACGTTTAATCGATTGTGGATGCGGCGATGATGTGGAGACGCGCGCATCCCATTTTGGGACAGTCCGGTGCCCGCCCGCGGGCGTCCGGTAAAGGGACTTACGTGATTACGTCAGGTTGCTTGCGCCCGGTTCTCGCGGCGAGATCGGTCAATTCGCCCGCCGCAGCGGCCAGTTCCGCCAGCATGGGCTGCACCTCCGCGTCGAGCTTACCGGTGGGCGGCTCGTACCGTTCGAGATAGATGCGCAGGGTCGCGCCTTCGGTTCCCGTACCGGACAGGCGGAAGACGATCCTTGCCCCGCCTTCGAAGAAGATGCGGACGCCCTGATTGCGGCTGACCGATCCATCGACGGGATCGGTATAGTCGAATTGGTCGGCGGCGCTGATGGTTAGGGTGCCGAAGGTCCGGCCCGAAAGATCGCCTAGCGACGCGACGAGATCGCGCATCATCGATTGCGCGATTTCGGTGTCGATTCCCTCGTAATCGTGGCGCGCGTAATAATTGCGCCCGAATTTCCGCCAATGGTCCTCAGCGATCTTGGCCACGCTCTTGCCCGTCACGGCCAGGATGTTCAGCCACAATAGGACGGCCCATAATCCGTCCTTTTCCCTAACATGGTCGCTGCCCGTGCCGGCGCTTTCCTCGCCGCAGAGCGTCGCCTTGCCGGCATCGAGGAGCGAGCCGAAGAACTTCCATCCGGTGGGCGTTTCCCAGGCCGGGATATCCAGCTCCTCGGCAACCCGGTCGGCTGCGGCGCTGGTCGGCATGGAGCGAGCTATACCGGAAAGCCCCCCGGCATAACCGGGCGCGCGATGGGCTTGGGCCGCGAGCATCGCCAGCGAATCGGACGGCGTTACGAAGATGCCGCGCCCGATGATGAGGTTCCGGTCCCCGTCCCCGTCGCTGGCGGCCCCGAAATCGGGTGCATCGTCCGCCATCATCCTGTCGTAGAGTTCGCGCGCATGGACGAGATTGGGATCGGGGTGATGGCCGCCGAAATCTTCCAGCGGGGTTCCGTTTCGCACCGTGCCGGGAGCAAAGCCGAGCCGTCCTTCGAGGATTTCACCAGCGTAAGGGCCGGTCACCGCATGCATCGCATCGAAGGACATCGTCAGCCCGTTCGACACGGCCTCGCGGATCGCGGCGAAATCGAAGAGCTCTTCCATCAGAATCGCATAGTCTGCGACAGGATCGATCACTTCGACCTGCATTTCTCCCACCTGCGTCGAACCGATGGTGTCGAGATCGATATCCTCCGCTTCCACCGCCAACCAGCGATCGATCGTCTGCGTGCGCGCATGGATGGCTTGGGTCACCGCTTCGGGCGCTGGCCCTCCATTGGCGACATTGTACTTGATTCCGAAATCGCCGTCCGGACCGCCCGGATTGTGGCTCGCAGACAGGATCAGACCACCGCTCGCGCCGTTTTTGCGGATGACATGACTAGCCGCTGGCGTGGAAAGAATGCCGCCGCGCCCGACCAGCGCCCGCCTATAGCCGTTGGCGGCGGCGATTCGCAGCGCTTGCTGGATCACGGTGCGGTTATGAAACCGGCCGTCTCCACCTATCACGATCGTGCTGGCATCGGGACGCTCGACGGTATCGAAGATCGCCTGGATGAAGTTCTCCGAATAACCCGGCTGTGCGAACTCGCGCACCTTCTTTCGCAGGCCGGACGTTCCAGGCTTCTGGTCTGTGAATGGCTGGGAGGAGAAGCTTTTGATCATGGATTTCCTCTGGGTTGGCGGACGGGTATCGACCTCATGGAAGCCGAATGTGTCAATCGGACCTCGTGCTCGTACGATAAGCGAGGTGGCCCAGCGCCTTCGCACGCGAATTCTTCTCCGAATGAACGTGGTCCGGGGATGAAGCTTCATGCCCAGTCCCTGCCTGAAGGCTGAGGCGGAATTTCAGAAATTGTTTTAAGGACCGTATCGAATTCGTCATCTAAATGTCGCCTCCTCTTCCAGGGGACGAACGCATCGTAGCGTTGCGCTGTCAGACCAAAATGATATTCGCCCGACAATCAAGTGTTACGGCAAGAAGGGGCCATTCTATTATGACATCATCCCCTGCGGATAGAACCGTACCGGTTCTTGTCACCGGAGGCGCCGGTTATATCGGCAGCCACGCCGTCCTCGCCCTGCGCGATGCAGGCTGGCCCGTTGCCGTTATAGACAATCTTACGACGGGTTTCGAATTCGCCGTACCGGACGATGTCCCTTTCTATAAAGGCGATATAGAGGACACGAACCTGCTTGCGCGCATTTTTGCCGAGCAGGGCATACGCGCCGTCATGCATTTCGCTGGCTCGATCGTCGTACCCGAAAGCGTCGAGGATCCGCTCAAATATTACGGCAACAACACGGCTAAGAGCCGGTCGCTGCTGCAGGCGTGCATTGCGGCTGGCATTCCCCATTTCCTGTTTTCCAGCACCGCCGCGACCTACGGCGTGCCGGAAAGCTCGCCGGTCCGCGAAGACACGCCGACCGTGCCGATCAATCCTTACGGCTGGTCCAAGCTGATGACCGAACAGATGCTGGCGGACACCGCCGCCGCGCATCCGATCAATTACTGCGCGCTGCGCTATTTCAACGTCGCCGGGGCCGACCCCCAGGCGCGCAGCGGACAATCCACTGCGGGCGCGACGCATCTCATCAAGGTTGCCGTCGAAGCCGCATTGGGTCGGCGCGAGAGCGTCTCGGTGTTCGGTACGGACTACGATACGCCCGATGGCACGGGCGTGCGCGATTATATCCATGTCAGCGATCTCGCCGCCGCGCATGTGCTGGCGCTCATGGAGTTGATTGCGCACCCCCAGAAATCCATGACCATGAATTGCGGCTATGGCCGGGGGTTCTCCGTTCTCGAGGTGCTGGATGCGGTCGATGCAGTCACCGACGGGAAGATCGACCGGATTTTCGCACCTCGCAGGGCGGGCGATCCCGCAGCGCTGGTGTCCGATCCCGGTCGGCTGAAAGCGACGCTTCCCTGGAAGCCTCGCCATGCCGATCTGGAAGAGATCATCGTCCACGCGCTGGCGTGGGAGCGCAAGCTCGCGACAATTCGTGAGATGCCCGCCGATCCGGACAATCGCGGCTAGCGTCTTCGAAAGCCCATTAGGGCGGCGATCGTCGCGGTCCTTACGGCGCGACCGTCTTGGGGAGCCACCGTGGTTTCGACCTATGCCATGGCGGCACGCCCGCGATTTCGCTTAGGCGAGCGGGATCGTGGATCACCATGCGCCGGTTCGCGACCGACACCACGCCCTCGACCCGCAATTGCTTGATCAGGCTGTTGGTGTGGACACTGCTGACACCGATCAGCTCGCCCATTTCGCGTTGAGTGAGCGGCATGAAGAAACCGCGCTCCGGATCCTCCTCGCTCAGGGCATGTCGCTCGTGCAATCGCAGGATCAGCGCGGCCAGGCGCGTCAGGGCATCGGCCTGCCCGGTAAGCGCCAGCCGTTCCATGAGGAGAGAGCGTTCTTCCTGTGATATCAGGAACATGATCGCTGCAATTCGCGGACTTGCCGTGAACAGCTCGCCAATCTGATCCTGCCCGATGCGGATGGTCTCGACCGGCGTAAGCGCCATCACGGCATCGATCGGTTCGCGCATCGCCAGGCCCGGGAGCCCCAGGATATCGCCGGGCAGATTGACCGAGACCAATTGACGCGACCCGTCTGCCAGGATCACCGCGCTCGCCGCCCATCCATCGACGAGAAGGTAGAGGTTATGCTCTGTTTCCGATCGGATGATGTCGCCACGCTCGAAATGGTTTCTCGAACCGCCCAGCTCTACAAGCCGCTGAATTTCCACAGGATCGAGATCTGCGAAACCGGTCAGGCGCGAAATGACTTTTCTATCCTTGACCTCGGCGGAACTTTCTTTCGGTCGAAAACTCATTCCACCCTTTCAATCGCGTCCTCAGACAGCGTCGGCTTCACAGACCTGATGGGCTGCCGTTATCGAGGCCGTGTCTGTCGACGGTATCGCCTGCTTGGCCGCTATGCGCGGCGTTTCGTACGACACCCCGGCATTGCGTTGCAAGCGCGCTCGGTCCGTCAGGCAGATTATCCCGCGACTGCATCGCAGGCACGCTTCACCTTCGAGAACATGCAGCGTGTCGGTCACGCTCGCGCGCCTGACGCCCAATTGCGCGGCCAGGCCCCCGTGGGTCACGCGTAAAAAGTCGCTATCCACCCGGTCATGCAACATCAGCAGCCAGGCGCACAGGCGCTCCTTCAAGCTTCCGCGATCGCGGGCGCGGATCATCGAGGCGAGCTGGCTGGTATAAGATCCCAAAAACCGGAGAAGGGAGAGCGACAATGTCGCGCTGGAAAGGCAGGCTTGCCGCATATCCTCGACCGAAATCGCAAGTGCGGTGCCACCATCCATCAGAACCGTGGCTTCCACCTCGTCCTGCGAATTGTCATCGAGGACGGCGGACCAGCCGAAAAACCCTTCGCGACCGACTAGGCCGAGCCCGCTGCGCTGCCGTGTGAACTGGAGGCAGGCGACAAGGTTCAGCGGGAAAAGTACGTGCGGTCCGTCAAGCGTGTCGTGCGCCAGACAATCGCCGTTCTTGAAGCGAACCGGTGAAAGTCGTGCCGCAAGCAGCTTCCAATCCTCTTCCGGCAGGCTGGCAAGAAAGCTGTTAACCGATCCAAGCGAACCGGTTCGCGATGTATCCTGCTGCATCCATGCCTCCCATACGCTCCGCGCCGAGACATGCTTGGCCCCGTTTTTATCGTAGCGTCAGCAAAGATGTACCGAACAATGTCGCCGCTGGAGATAAACTCTTTTAAGTTTCGCCCGTTTGACGCCACTTTTTTGTACGTTGCCGTACGCAGCGCTGTACGCCCGGCCATCCCGGTTACCTTTCTGCCCGTTCAGCAAGAGCGAGTCTCGAGGAGTATCCGATGGCAGACGATCAGCAGATTATTGAGGCCTTCGAGGCGCGGGAGGGACGCAGGACCAACCGGCGCGACATGTTCCGTGGCTTCGCCGCCGCTTCGGCAGCAGCCGGCGGGTTCGTCCTCGCCAACAAGTCCAGTCCCGTCGCCGCGCAGAGCGTGTCGGACGGCGATATCCTGAATTTCGCGCTCAACCTCGAATATCTCGAAGCGCAGTTCTACGTCTATGCGGCCAGCGGGGCCGGCCTGCCGGAAAGCCTCCTTTCCGGTACCGGAACGCGCGGACAGGCGACCGGCGGACGCCGCGTCAACTTCACCGATCCGGCGGTGGCCGCTTATGCCCGCGAGATCGCGGCGGACGAGCAGGCCCACGTGGCATTCCTTCGCGGTGCGCTCGGCAGCGCAGCCGTCGCTCAGCCGGCGATCGACATCAGCGCCAGTCCGAATGGTGCCTTCTCGACTGCGGCGCGTGCCGCCGGTCTGATCGGCCCGGGCCAGTCGTTCGATCCCTATGCCAGCGACGAGAACTTCCTTCTCGCCGCCTATATCTTCGAAGATGTCGGCGTGACGGCCTACAAGGGCGCATCGCCCCTCATCAGCAACAAGACGTTCCTCGAAGCGGCGGCGGGTATCCTGGCAGTCGAAGCCTACCATGCCAGCCTGGTGCGCACGACGCTCTACGCCAAGGGGATGCAGGCGCCGTCTTTGATCGACGCTTCGATCGCGATTTCCAATGCGCGGGACAGCCTCGACGGGTCGAGCGACCTCGACCAGGGCCTGACGACCAGCCGGACATTCGGCGGCACGGCGAGCAACATCGCGCCGCTCGACGAGAACGGCCTCGCTTACAGCCGTTCCGCCGGACAGGTGCTCAACATCGTCTATCTCAACAATATGGCCGTCACCGGCGGGGGCTTCTTCCCCAACGGCGTCAACGGCACCCTGCGCATGAGCGCGGCGAACTAACGAAACCGAGAGGATAAGAGCATGAAAGATCGCGATATCATCCTTGAGGTTCTGCAGGCCGGAACCGATCGCCGCATCGAGCGCCGCCGCTTCCTGCATTTCGCCGGAGCCAGCACCGCAGCGTTCTCGCTGGCGGCCTGCGGCGGGGACGACAACAACAATCCCATCGGTGGGACGCCGCCCGGGCCGACGCCCACGCCGACACCCACACCGACGCCGCCATCGGCTTTGACCGATGCGGACGTTCTGAACTTCGCGCTGAATCTGGAATATCTGGAAGCCCAGTTCTATTCCTACGCTGCGATCGGGTCCGGATTGGCAAGCAACCTGCTCGACGGAACCGGTACTCGCGGTCAGGTGACCGGTGGGCGCCAGGTGAATTTCACCGACCCGCTGGTGGCACAATACGCTCGAGAAATCGCCTCGGACGAGCGCGCTCACGTCGCGTTCCTGCGCAGTGCGCTGGGTGGAGCGGCCGTGGCACAGCCCGCGATCGACATCGGAAGTTCGCCTAACGGCGCTTTCTCGTCCGCTGCGCGCGCCGCTGGCCTGGTCGGCCCGAACCAGAGCTTCGATCCTTACGCGAACGACAACAACTTCCTGCTCGCGGCGTATATCTTCGAGGATGTCGGGGTGACCGCCTATAAGGGCGCATCGCCGCTGATCAGCAACAAGACCTTCCTCGAAGCGGCTGCGGGCATCCTCGCAGCGGAAGCCTATCATGCTGGTCTCGTGCGCACGGTGCTCTATCGCAAGGGCCTGCAGGCGCCTGCCCTGATCGATGCGAGCGAGGCGATCTCGAACGCTCGCGACAGTCTCGACGGCTCGACCGATCTCGACCAGGGTTTGCGTCCGCGCAGCACGCAATTCGGCGAAGGCACGAACATCGTCCCGACCGATAATAACGCGATCGTCTTCAGCCGGACGACCGGCCAGGTTCTTAACATCGCCTATCTTACGGCCATGTCGACGACCGGCGGCGGGTTCTTCCCGAACGGAGTGAACGGCAACCTCAGGATGAGCGCCGCTTCGAGCTGAGGCACGAGTCAAGGAAACGTAGACCCATGGCCCATTCCCATGCGAGCTGCTTCAGGATCACCTGCTACAAGACCGGCAGCTATGCTCTGATGCACTTCATGGTGGCGATCACGGTCGCGTATCTGCTGACCCGAAGCTGGAAGGCGGCACTGGCCATCGGCATTGTCGAGCCGCTGGTGCAGACCGTCGCCTTCTATTTCCACGATCGGGCGTGGAACGGATCGGGCAGGGGAAAGGTGGCGAACGCCTCCGAATCCGTCGAACTGCGACGCGCCGACTGAGACGAAAACCGATGGCGAGGCTATCCGATCTGCCACCGCAGGTCGGATAGCGCCGTGCGCGGCTTCGGCGTAAATCCAGCCGACAGATGCCGCCGGGCATCACTCTTCATGCGAAAGTTCGAAGCGCCTTCGGTAGTGCGGCCCGCTTTCACAAAGCCCGGCGAGATCGCTCGCGTGATGCCGCGATGATCCGTCCTAGAATTCCGACCGAAGACTCGCTCGCTTCGAGCCATGATGGCCCTTGCACGCTAGCGTTAGTCGGCTGCTGAGGCAGTCAGTTCGGACAAGGGCCGCATCTTCCTGCGGGAGTGGCTGGGGTGGCAGGGATCGAACCTGCGAATGCCGGTACCAAAAACCGGTGCCTTACCACTTGGCTACACCCCAGCAGTGGGCGCTCCTATAGCGGTTCGCGCACGGATGTGAAGGGCCTCTCAGATGGCTTTGCCGTCGAAATCTTCGGCGGAGTGGCGTTCGCGCAATTGCGTGTCGTCATCGCCCCACACCTTGGTGACGATACGGCCGCGGCGCACGGCAGGGCGCTCGGCGATCGTTTTCGCCCAGCGCGCGACGTTTTCGTATTCGTGGATCGAGAGGAAAGTCTTCGCGTCGTTATAGATCGTGCCTTCCACGAAGGGGGCCATCCAGGGAAATGCGGCGATGTCGGCCACGGTGTAGTCGTCGCCGCCAAGATATTCGCTTTCGGCAAGGCGGCGGTCCGCCACGTCGAAGAGGCGCTTGGTCTCCATCGCATAACGGTTGATCGGATATTCGTACTTCTCGGGCGCATAGGCGTAGAAATGTCCGAAGCCGCCGCCGATGAAAGGCGCGCTGCCGATCTGCCAGAACAGCCAGCTCAGAACCTCCGGGCGCGAGCCATCGGTCGGCAGGAAGGCGCCGAACTTTTCCGCCAGATACATCAGGATCGCGCCGCTTTCGAACACGCGAACCGGCTCTGCTCCGCTACGGTCGAGCAGGGCGGGGATCTTGGAGTTCGGATTGACGGCGACGAAGCCAGAGCCGAACTGGGCGCCGCTGGAAATGTCGATGGTCCAGGCATCGTATTCCGCACCTTTATGGCCTGCCTCGAGCAGCTCTTCGAGCATGATCGATGCCTTCACGCCGTTGGGCGTGGCGAGCGAATAGAGCTGAAGATCGTGATTGCCGACCGGCAATTCCCTGTCTTCTCGCGCACCGGCGGTGGGTTTGTTGATGCTGGCGAATTTTCCGCCGTTCTCGGTATCGTTGGTCCATACGGCGGGCGGGGTATAGGTGGGGTCGGCCAAGATCGGTCTCCTGTTGGGGAAGTCCCGGCAAGCTGGGGTGCTGGCGGAGCGAGCGCAAGTGGAACCGCGACACAGCTGGAGCGTCCAGCAGGTGCAACCATCGGGCACGCACCATGACCAAGCTTATCTACGTCGACGACGATCTACCCGGCATAACCCGCAAGGGTGCGGGCAGGGGCTGGGCCTATTACGATCCCGACGGAACGCTGATCCGCGATGCGCAGGAGAAGCGACGGTTGAACGCGATCGCGCTGCCCCCCGCCTATAACGATGCATGGTTCTGTCCCGCATCGAACGGCCATATTCTCGCCACCGGGATTGATGCCAAGGGGCGCAAGCAATATCGCTATCACCCCGAATTCCGCGCCCGGCGCGAAGGGGAGAAGTTCGACAATTGTCTCGTCTTCGGTGGGCTTCTGCCGCTGGTGCGCAAGCGGGTCGAACAAGACTTGCGCGGCCGCAAGATCACGTGGGATCGCTCCGTGGCGAGCGTCGTGCGCTTGCTCGATCTGGGCGCGATCCGCGTGGGTAACGAAGGCTACGCGCAGAACAATAAGAGCTTCGGCGCCACGACGCTGCGCCGCCGCCATGCCGAACTGACGGGCAAGACACTGCGCCTCAGATACAAGGGCAAGGCGGGCAAGCTGCAGGAGGTCGTCCTTTCCGACAGCAGCCTGTCGCGCATGGTCCGCAACATGCAGGATCTGCCCGGCCAGCATATCTTCAAATATGTCGACGACGATGGCGACGTGCAGGCGGTAGGGTCCAGCGACGTCAACGAATACCTTTCCGAAACGATGGGTGAGCGTTTTACGGCCAAGAATTTTCGCACCTGGCATGCCAGCGTCATGGGCTACGAATGCCTTCTGAACGGAGAGGGCCGCGTTCCGATCAAGGAATTGCTGGACTGCGTGGCCAGCAAACTGGGCAATACGCCTGCCGTCACGCGCAAGAGCTATATCCATCCCGCCGTGATCGACCTCGTCGATCGCCAGCAAGAATGGCGCGCCGATCTCAAATTGCCGCGCGCGACAAAATGGTTGACCCGCGAAGAGCGCGGCCTGGCCGAGCTGATCAAGGACAGCCCCGGCGCCCACGAACTGCTCGCCGCTTCGCGCGGCTGACGTAGCTATCTGCCAAAACGATTGAGTTTTCAGACCGATCGGTATATGCTGTCGTAATCGCGGGGTGTGCTATCGCGCGACTGTCGCGGGATTTGGCAGCCTGCGGGATCGGTTTCCGTCCGGGGTGGGGTCATGCAGAGACTAGCGCAATTCGACGTTAGCAGGCAGTTCGTCACCCGACCGGGGCAGATTGCAGCCCAGATCGTGTTCGGCGCAGTATGCGCGGCTGCGATGATCGGTGTCCGCGCTGCGGTCGATCTGTTCGCTCCCGTGTCCGGGCCTTTTGCGCTCATCTATCCGACGGTTCTTCTTGCCACCCTGTATGGGCATTGGCGCGCGGGTGTGATTGCCTTCGTCGTGACGTTCCTGTGGGCTTGGTATTTCGTTCTGCCCGCACAGGGATCGTTTCTTTTTACCGAGGCTTCGGACCCGGCGCGCGTCGTTATCAACGCGATCGCCGCTCTTATCGTGCTGATCTTTGCCGAAGCGTTTCGCCGCGTCGCGCGTAGCACGGTCGAGGAAATCAGGCAGTCAGCGGACCGACGGCTCGCGCAACTCGCCGAACTCGAACATCGCACCAAGAACAATTTCGCGCTCGTCGCCAGCCTGCTGGAAATCCAGAAGCGGCGGGTCAGCGATACGGCTCTGCATCCGATGCTGGACGATGCCGCCGGTCGCGTGCGCACCTTTGCGGACGCCTATTCGAGCCTCTCTATCGAACATTCCGATGGGGAGGATGTCGATATGAGGCCTTATCTCGACCAATTGCTCGATCGGATCGAGCGGGCTGCTGTGCCCGATCACGTTTCGCTTTTTCGCGAAATAGACGCTGTCCAATTGTCGAGAGAGACTGCCGTCGCGATCGGCCTCTATCTCAACGAGGCGATCTCCAACAGTTTGAAATACGCCTTCCCCGACGAACGGCCCGGCAAAATCGGCGTGTTCTTCCAGCACCGGCCCGAAGGCTGGCGGTTGACGATCGATGACAATGGCGTCGGGATCGAAGGCGAACCGTCGAAAGGCGGTGGATTGGGTTCGAATCTTCTTCAGGCCTTTTCGGCACAGGCCGGTGCGCGCCACAGCGCCGGCCCGACGCTGGGTGGATTCCGAACCGAAATGAACGCACTTCGCGAAGCGGTTGCCTAATCGGCCTCTAAGCGGTTACCGCCATCGACAGACGCGGGCCGGACTTTCCCTTCCGAACCGGCGCCGGATTGCGCCGACGCGCTGACCGGCTTCCACCGCACGGAGATGCCGACACACATGGCCGACAGCACCAGCCACGCCTTTTTCGACCTGCACACTCACGGTTTCGTGCGAGTGGCGACCAGCACGCCGCAAGTACGAACGGCGGACGTCGCCTATAATGCGCGCGGTATTCTCGACGAGGCAAAGCGCGCGGCGGCCCGTCATGTCGATGTGTTGCTCTATCCCGAACTGTGCCTGTCTTCCTACGCGCTCGACGATCTTCACCTGCAGAACGCGCTGCTCGACGCGGTCGACGCCGAAATCGCGGCCATAACGAAGGCAAGCCGCGACATTCCGACAGTGCTCGTGATCGGCGCGCCGCTGCGGCGCAATGGCCGCATCTACAATTGTGCGCTCGCGATCTGTCGCGGCAAAGTGCTCGGCGTGGTGCCCAAGAGCTTTCTGCCCAATTACCGGGAATATTACGAGAAGCGCTGGTTCGCGCATGGCCGCGATTGCATCGGCCTCACCATCCGCGCCGGCGGAGAGGAGGTTCCGTTCGGGACCGATCTTCTCTTCGCGCATCCGACCATCCCCGGTTTCGTTTTCGGCATGGAGATCTGCGAGGATTTCTGGTCTCCGACCCAACCCGGAACCATGGCGGCGCTGGCGGGCGCGACGCTCGTCCTCAACCTCTCCGCGTCCAATATCGTCATCGGCAAATCGGACGAGCGCCATTTGCTCAGCCGCGCCAGTTCCGCGCGCTCGGTCTGTGCCTACGCCTATTCGGCGAGCGGGCATGGCGAGAGCACCACGGACCTCGCCTGGGATGGGCAGGGGATGATCTACGAACTCGGCGAACTGATGGTGGAAAGCGTTCGCTTCGACCGCGAGCCGGAATTGTGCGTCGCCGATATCGATTGCCAGCGCATCCTCAACGAACGGATGCGGATGCAGACCTTCAACGACGCCGCCGAAGCCGCCGGCCGGCCCGAAGACTGGTATCGCACCATCGCCTTCGATCACGAACCGGCGGGCGGAGACATCGGCCTCGATCGTCCGATCCGCCGCTTCCCCTTCGTGCCCAACCGGCAGGGCAAGCTGGACGAGGATTGTTACGAGGCGTTCAACATTCAGGTTTCGGCCCTCGTCCGCCGGATCGAAGCGACTAATCCCCAATCGCTGGTCATCGGCATTTCGGGCGGGCTCGACAGCACGCATGCGCTGCTGGTGGCGGCGCGCGCCTGCGACACGCTCAGCCTGCCGCGCAGTACCATCCGCGGCTATACCATGCCCGGTTTCGGCACCTCCGAAGGAACCCGATCGAACGCCTGGAAGCTGATGGAAGCGATCGGCGTCACCGCCGAAGAGATCGATATCAAGCCGACCGCGCGGCTGATGCTGGAAAATATCGGCCATGCCTTCGCCGATGGCGAGCCGGTCTACGACGTCACGTTCGAGAACGTGCAGGCGGGCCTGCGCACGGATTATCTGTTCCGCCTGGCCGGGCAGCATGGGGGCTGGGTGATCGGCACAGGCGACCTGTCCGAACTGGCGCTGGGCTGGTGCACTTACGGCGTCGGCGACCAGATGAGCCATTACAACGTCAATGCGGGCGTCCCCAAGACCTTGATCCAGTATCTGATCCGCTGGACCACCACGACCGGACAGTTCGACGAGGAGACGGACGGCGTGCTCCTCTCCATCCTCGATACCGAGATCTCGCCCGAACTCGTACCTGCGGGCGAGGACGGCGCGATCCAGAGTACCGAGAGCAAGATCGGCCCCTACGAGCTGAACGACTTCTTCCTCCACCACATCCTACGCTGGGGCCAGAAGCCGAGCCATGTGGCGTTTCTGGCCTGGCACGCCTGGCACGATGCGCGTGGCGGCGTGTGGCCTGCCGGTTTCCCCGAAGAGCGCAAGAACGAATACGATTTGGACACGATTGCGGGATGGCTGGAAAAGTTCATCCGCCGTTTCTTCGCGTTCAGCCAGTTCAAGCGCAGCGCGCTGCCCAACGGCCCCAAGGTCAGTTCCGGCGGCGCCTTGAGCCCGCGCGGCGATTGGCGCGCGCCGAGCGATGCGGTGGCCGATGTCTGGCTCGCCGAACTGCACGAGGGACTTCCCGAAGACAAGAGCGACTGACCCGTGCCCGCAAGAACGGTATTTCTTCTGGTCCTCGCCAATCTCGCTTGGGCCCTGAATGTGATCGTCAGCAAGCTGGCGGTCGAGGATCTGGGGCTGCCCCCATTGTTCTATGCCGCGTTGCGCGCGCTGGTCACGATTGTCGTGCTCGCGCCCCTGTTGCGTCCGCTTCCCAAGGATTGGCTACGCACTGCGCTGGTGGGCCTTTCGATCGGTGGCGGCAGTTTCGCCCTGTTCGCTCTCGGTCTCGAAACGGCTAGTCCATCGGAGGCCGGTATCGTCGGTCTGTCGGGCGCGCCGATGACCGTGCTACTGGCTATCGTCCTGTTAGGTGAAAAAGTCCGCTGGCGTCGCGGGATCGGTATCGCTCTCGCCGTGATCGGCGTGGTGATCGCAATCGCCTCCCCATCCGGCTGGGAGAGTTCGGGAGGGGTCGCCTGGATCCTCGTCTCCTGCCTCGTCGGGGCGTTGGGCTCGGTCTTCGTCAAGCGGATAGAAGTTGGCGGCAGGCAATTGCAGGCGTGGTCGGCGCTGGCATCCTTCACAGTGCTGATGCCGCTCGCCTTGGTCACCGAAGACAATTTCGTCGCCCCGATCCTGGCCGATCCCCTCGCCGTGATCGGGTGCCTGATTTTCGCCGGGCTGATCGTTTCGGTCTATGCCCACACGATCTATTTCAGCGCGCTCAAGGCGCATGACGCCAATCTGGTCGTCCCCTTCACGCTGTTGCATCCACTGATGACCGTGGGGCTTGGCGCCTGGCTTACGGGAGACCGCGTGGGCTGGCCGCTGCTGATCGGCGGGGGCATCGCCGTGACCGGAGTGGCCATTCTGGTCATCCGCCCCAGCACCACCTTCACGCGACGCCTGCTGGTGCGTTCGCGGCTCTAGGCGCGGGATCGGTTTGCCCGGGCACACTTTTTGCTTCATCGCGTTGACAGAACACTGCCATTTTCACCCAGGATCCGAATGACCGCCATTAACCGGATCGCCACCGCGGTTCCCGATCTCGATTTCGAAGCCGATTATCGCCGCTGGGCGATGCGCCGGTTGGATGGTACGCGCGAGGCGCGCCTGTACGAACGCATGGCCGACCGATCGGGGATCGAACATCGCTGGTCCGTGCTGACGGCGGAAGACGCCAAGCTTGAAGAAGGCGTCGGCCTTTACGGCGGCGCGCAGGCACCGGGCACGGCAGAGCGCATGGCGATCTATGCCGAAGAAGCGCCGAAGCTGGCGTTGAAGGCGATCGACGGGCTGGGCGAGCTTGGCGACATCACGCATCTCGTGGTCGCCAGTTGCACCGGTTTCGTCGCGCCGGGGATCGACCAGATCATCGCGCGTCGCTTGGGGCTGGCCGACGATATCGAGCGCGTCCTGATCGGTTTTATGGGGTGCTATGCCGCCGTCACCGCGCTGCGCACCGCGCGGCACATCACGCGCTCGCAGGAAAGCGCGCGGGTGCTTGTCGTCACGGTGGAATTGTCGACGCTGCATCACCAGGAGCGGATGGATATCGAGCCGCTGCTGATGGGCGCCCAATTCGGCGATGGAGCCGCCGCAGCAATTGTCAGCTCGCAAGGAGAAGGGCTTCGGCTCAGCGAGGGCATCTCCGCCGCGCTTCCCGACAGCGAAGACCTCATCACCTGGCATATCGGCGATACCGGGTTCAACATGTGTCTATCGGGCGAGGTTCCAGGCCGCATCGTCGCCGCGCTGGCCGACCCGGACGTTCGAGACCGCGTGCTGGGCGGGGCTGAAATGGAGGCGTTCGACGCGTGGGCCGTCCATGCCGGGGGGCGAAGCATCCTCGATGCGGTGGAAAAGGGCTTTTCTCTTGCGCCCGGCGCGCTCGACGCATCGCGCGAGGTGTTGCGCAATTGCGGGAACATGTCTTCGTCGACCCTGATGTTCGTGCTCGCCCGGCTGATCCGCGAAAAGCCGAAAAAGGGCGTGGCGCTCGCCTTCGGGCCGGGCCTTGCGATGGAGGGCTTCCGCTTCGGCTGGTCCGATGCTTGAGGCCCGCGCCACGCAGGACGAGCTGATGGACGATCCTGCGTTGGATGCGGCGACCTATACGGAAGTTCTCCACGATCTGGCGCAGGTCAATACGATCACGCTGGCGCGGCGGCCGACGCTGAATTTTCTGGAGCGGGCTGTCGGTAAAAGAGACCGCTTTCGCCTGCTCGATGTCGGCTTCGGGGATGGCGACATGCTGCGCGCGATCGCGAAATGGGCCGACAGGCGCGGGATCATGGCCGAACTCGTCGGCATCGATCTCAATGCCCGCAGCGTGGCTGCGGCGCGGGAGCGTACGCCCGGAACCATCCCGATCGAGTACCGCACCGGCGATTACGCCGATCTGGCGGGCGAGGGATGGGATTGCGTCGTCTCCAGCCTCGTGGCCCATCACATGACGCGCGAGCAGCTCGTCGCATTCCTGCGCTTCATGGACCACGAAGCGCGGGCGGGCTGGTTCGTCAACGATCTCAGGCGCAGCCGCTTCGCCTGGCTCGGCTATCCGCTTCTTGCGCGGCTGATGAACTGGCATCGGATCGTGCGACACGACGGACGCCTCTCGATCGCGCGGTCTTACCGAAAAGAGGAGTGGATGCCGCTGCTGGCTTCGGCTGGGGTGAAGGGCGCTGAGGTCGAACCAGTCTTTCCCTTTCGCCTCTGTGTCGGGAAGATCCGCTGAGCCCCCCGCTGATCCTCGGCGCGGGTCCGGCGGGCTGTGCGGCAGCGATCGTGCTTGCCGAGGCGGGACGCGCGCCGATTCTGATCGACCGCGATGCGAGCGTCGGCGATGCGCTGTGCGGCGGTTTCATGAGCTGGCAGACAGTCGCCAATCTGCGTGCGCTGGGTGTCGATGCGGAAGGGCTGGGCGCGCATCGGGTCGAACGGCTGGCCCTGTTCGCGGGCGATCGCAGCGCGCAGGCCCGCTTGCCCGATGCGGCGTGGGGCCTTTCACGCCACGCTCTCGACACGGGATTGCGCGCCCGGGCGCTTGCCGTCGGCGCGCGGCTCGAAATCGACCGTGCCCGCTCGCTCGTGCCCGGCATGATCGAAGGCGAGCGACGGGAATGGCAGTCGGACGCGATCTTCCTTGCCACCGGCAAGCATGATGTGCGCGGTGAGAGCCGGCCGCGAGAGGCGGCGGACCCCGCGCTCGGCCTCCGTGTGCGCCTGCCCGGCCATCCGGACTTTGCGAGCCTGATCGGCGATGCGATCGAACTGCATCTTTTCGATGGCGCTTATGCCGGGATCGTCTTGCAGGAGGACGGATCGGCGAATGTCTGTCTGGCGTTGCGCAAATCGCGTCTGGCGCGCGAAGGCGGCCCTCTGGACCTCCTGAACGCTTTGGCGGAGCGGCATCCCGCCTTTGCGGAACGCTGGCGGTATGCACCGGACAACCCCGTCATCGATACGATCGGATCGGTCCCCTATGGCTGGATCGCGGACGGCACCGATCCGGGCCTCTATCGCCTCGGCGATCAGGCGGCAGTGATTCCTTCGCTCGCGGGCGAGGGGATGGGGATCGCCATCGCCAGCGGGCAGTCGGCGGCCCAAGCCTATCTTGAAGGGAAAGGCGCCACCGATTGGCAGCGCGAATTTTCGCGCCGCGCGGCTCGCCCGGTTACGATTGCCGAAGCGATCTGGAAGGCGGCGGAAACGCCTGCGTTGGCGAAATTCGGTCTGAGTGCTGCCGCCATGCTGCCCGCGCTCGCCACGATGGCGATGCGCGCCAGCCGGATCTAGAGCTTCACCACCCAATTGTTGGGATCGGCCACCGCGCCGGTCTGGATGCCGACGAGCTTTTCGCGCAGCTTGTGCGTGATCTGGCCGGTGCCGCCCGAGCCGATCGAGAATTCGCCATCCGGGCCGACGACGGAGCCGACCGGGGTCACCACCGCCGCGGTCCCGCAGGCCATGGTCTCGATCAGATTGCCCTTCACCGCATCGGCGCGCCATTGGTCGATACTGTAAGGCTCTTCGCGCACGTTGAGCCCTTCCTCGCGCAGCAAGTGTACCAGGCTGTCGCGGGTGATGCCGGGCAGGATGGTGCCGGTCAGCGGAGGCGTTATCACCGTCCCGTCGTCGAAGACGAAGAACAGGTTCATGCCGCCCAGCTCCTCGATCCACTTCTTTTCGACCGCGTCGAGGAAGACGACCTGATCGCAGCCGTTCTCGATGCCTTCGGACTGCGGGACCAAGCTGGCGGCGTAATTGCCGCCCGTTTTGGCGGCACCGGTGCCGCCCGGCGCGGCGCGGGTATAGTTGCGGCTGACCCAGATCTTGACCGGCTTGGCCCCGCCCTTGAAATAGCCGCCCACGGGCGAGGCGATGAGAATATATTTGTACTGCCGCGCAGGCCGCACGCCGAGGAAAGCCTCGCTCGCGAACATGAAGGGGCGCAGATAGAGGGCGCCGCCATCGATCGTGGGAGTCCAACCGCCATCCACGCCGACAAGGCGCTTTATGCTGTCGAGGAACAGCTCTTCGGGCAGTTCGGGCATCGCCATGCGGCGGGCGCTGGCGTTGAAGCGCCGGGCGTTCTGCTCGGGCCGGAACAGGCCGAGCGATCCATCGGGATGGTGATAGGCCTTCATCCCTTCGAAGATTTCCTGGGCGTAGTGAAGCACCGCCGCCGCCGGATCGAGCGCGATCGGCTCGCGCGCGCACAGCTTCGCGCTGTGCCAACCGCCTTTGTCGGCGTCGTAATCGATCACCACCATGTGATCGGTGAAGATCTTGCCGAAACCGGGATCGGCGATCGCCTCGGCACGGGTTTCGCCGGGGACCGGAGCGGGGTGGGGAATGTGCTTGAAATCCATGTCCGGCGGGTAATCCGCGCGCCGAAAAAGGGCAAGAGCGTGGGCGGGAAACGGTAGAGATGTTCCGGCTGGGAGAGTTTCCCTCTCCTACGGTCACCGGGCCGGAACAGCCGCAAGGATAGCAGAAATGTGAAGGGCGGCCCTCGCCCGTAGGAGGTACCGCCCTTCGCATGGTCAGCGGCCGGAAGTGCCGCTCACGTCGCCTTACTTGGCAAGTGTCTTACCGAGTATGCTCCGTAGGGATCTTCACCGACCTCGCTACTGAACCATGAGACATCGGATCACCTCCTTTCGCGCTAGTGAGCTAGAAGCCCGTTTCACGGGGCCACCGGATCTGCGTTCGCCGCCGATCCTGCCCCCTTTGTCATGCGTAGGAGGAACCAATTCAAGGCTTGAATTAAACTTTTCCCACGTCAGTATCGGCGGTTCCCGCTGGTTCAGCGGCAATCCTCGATCACGCGCGTGACTTCGGCCCAGGCGGGCAAATAGAGCGTGGGGTGGCCGGTCGTCTCGACTGCAAAACGTCCCTTGGTGAGCGCCATGGCATCGAGCAGCGGATCGTTCGCGTTCAGGAACACCGCGGCACCGGAGGTCGGCCCGAATTTGAATGCGCGAGCGGGCAAAGATCTTGAGGTCGTTTCCGTCGCGATCCGAAACTGGGTCGCCTCGGAGAAGTTGCCGGGGCGGCCAATGGCAATGCGCTTCGTCTCAGAAGCGGGGTCGTCGACCAGACACTGCATGACAAGCTTCATGGTCGGGCCGTCTGAAAAAAGCGCCTGCGTGCCGAAGCCGAGATCGTTGTAAGCCCAATCCCCCTGCGTCTGCGGCGCATCCATCCAATTGTCGTAGGTGGGCGCCGGCGCCGGCGCAGGTGCGGGTGCAGGCGCGCGCGAAACGGGAGTCGGCGTCGGCGTGGGAGCGGGCGTCGAATCGGGAGCGGGCACGCAGGCCGCGATCCCGAAAGTTAGAGCGAGCGCCGCGCCCGCATAGGCGAGCGACGAGGCGAAGGGAGGGCGGCTGTTGTGGCGAGCGATCGGTTCCATCCCTACTCAATGCGCGCTAGGCGGCATGTTTCCAAGCAGGACCGGAGAATATGAGCAGGAAACAGCGCCTCGATCAGATGCTCGTCGATCGCGGCCTCGTCGAAAGCCGCTCGCGGGCGCAGGCGCTGGTGATGGCGGGGCTGGTGTTTTCGGGCGAGCGCAAGCTGGAGAAACCCGGCCAGCAGATCGCCGCCGACACCCCGCTCGACGTGCGCGGGCGCGACCATCCCTGGGTCTCGCGCGGCGGCATCAAGCTGGCGCACGCAATCGACCATTTCGGGCTCGATCCGGCGGGCGTGACCGCGATGGATATCGGCAGTTCGACCGGCGGCTTTACCGACGTGCTGTTACAGAAGGGCGCGGCGCATGTCTTCGCGGTGGATAGCGGGACCAATCAACTCGCCTGGAAATTGCGGCAGGACGATCGCGTCACCGTGCTCGAACAGACCAGCGCGCGCATCCTGACGCCCGAAATGATCGATCGCCCCTGCGATTGGGTGGTCTGCGATGCGAGCTTCATCGGCCTTGCCAAGGTGCTGGAACGCCCGCTCGAACTGGCGGCACCCGATTGCCAGCTCGTCGCGCTGATCAAGCCGCAATTCGAGGTCGGGCGCGAGGAAGTGGGCAAGAAAGGCGTCGTCAGCGATCCGGCCCTTCACGCCCGCGTCTGTAGCGAGGTGCGCGCATGGGTCGAAGGGCTGGGCTTCGCGGTTGACGGGATCGTGGAAAGCCCGATCACCGGCCCCGAAGGCAATGTCGAATTCCTGATCGCCGCCGCAAGAAACGACAGCGGCAATTGACGCTGCGGCGCTCTGCGCTCTAGGCGCTTGGGCAAGAAGATTTCACGGGAAGAGAGCATGTCCGCCAACATCGCCGAAATGAAACGTCGCCGCGCCGCCGCCTATATGGGTGGCGGGCAGAAGCGCATCGACGCGCAGCATGCCAAGGGCAAGCTGACCGCGCGCGAGCGGTTGGACGTGCTGCTGGATGAAGGCAGCTTCGAAGAGCTCGACACCTATGTCGAACACGATTGCATCGATTTCGGCATGGAGGAGCAGCGCATTCCGGGCGACGGGGTGGTCACCGGATCGGGCACGATCAACGGGCGGCTGGTGTTCGTGTTCAGCCAGGATTTCACCGTGTTCGGCGGATCGCTGTCGAAACGCCATGCGGAAAAGATCTGCAAGGTGATGGATATGGCGCTGAAGGTCGGCGCGCCCGTGATCGGCCTCAATGATTCGGGCGGCGCGCGCATTCAGGAAGGCGTCGCATCGCTGGGCGGTTATGCCGAAGTGTTTCAGCGCAACGTGCTGGCGAGCGGCGTGGTGCCGCAGATCAGCCTCATCATGGGGCCGTGCGCGGGCGGGGCGGTCTATTCGCCAGCGATGACCGACTTCATCTTCATGGTGAAGGATTCCAGCTACATGTTCGTGACCGGCCCGGACGTGGTGAAGACGGTGACGAACGAGGTCGTGACGCAGGAGGAACTGGGTGGCGCGGTGACGCACACGACCAAGACCAGCGTGGCCGACGTGGCGTTCGAGAACGACATCGAGACTCTGCTCGCGACGCGCAATTTCGTCGATTTCCTGCCGCTGTCCAACCGCGAGGACGTGCCCGAGCGCCCGACCAGCGATCCGTGGGACCGTGAGGAGCCCAGCCTCGACACCATCATCCCCGACAATGCCAATCAGCCTTACGACATGCACGAAGTCATCCGTAAGACGCTGGACGAAGGCGAATTCTTCGAAATCCAGCCTGCCCATGCGGCGAATATCCTGTGCGGATTCGGCCGGGTGGAAGGGCGCACGGTGGGCGTGGTCGCGAACCAGCCGATGGTGCTGGCGGGTGTTCTCGACATCAATTCATCGAAGAAGGCCGCGCGTTTCGTGCGCTTCTGCGATGCCTTCGACATTCCGATCCTGACCTTCGTGGACGTGCCCGGCTTCCTGCCCGGTACTTCACAGGAGCATAACGGCATCATCAAGCACGGCGCGAAGCTGCTTTTCGCCTATGCCGAGGCGACCGTGCCCAAGATCACCGTGATCACGCGCAAGGCCTATGGCGGCGCGTACGACGTGATGAGTTCAAAGCATTTGCGCGGCGACCTCAATTACGCCTGGCCCACCGCCGAAATCGCCGTGATGGGCGCCAAGGGCGCGGTGGAGATCATCTTCCGCCAGGACCGCGACAATCCCGAAAAGATCGCCGAGAAAACGAAGGAATACGAAGACCGCTTCGCCAATCCCTTCGTGGCCGCCTCGCGCGGGTATATCGATGAGGTGATCCACCCCCACGCAACCCGCCGCCGGATCGCGCTGGGGCTGCGCAAGCTGCGCGGCAAGCAGCTCGAAAACCCCTGGAAGAAGCACGATAACATTCCGCTGTGACGCCTTCGCACATCTTTTTCGACGTCAACGAAACGCTGATCGATATCGCGCCCCTGCGCTCTGCCGTGGCCGAGCGACTCGGTGGCGGTGAAGGGCAGGCGGATCGCTGGTTCAACGGCCTGATCGAGTATTCGCTGGCCGAAACTCTGGCGGGTGAAGCGTCTGAATTCGCCGATATAGCGGCGGCGGTGCTTGCGATGCAGGTGGCCGAAAACGGCGGTTCGATCGCTTTGGACGACGCGAAGGCGATCGTTTCGGACGGGCTCGGACAGTCCGAAGCGTATCGCGATGTTCCGGCGGGATTGTCGCGTCTCAAGGACGCAGGATTTTCTTTGGTCGCTCTGACCAATTCCGGCGGCGACGGTCTGCAGGAACGGCTGGAAAAAGCGGGCATCGGAGAATTTTTCGATCACGCGCTGAGCGTCCAACCGTCAGGTGGCTACAAGCCCGACCGGCGCTGTTACGAGTATGGTCTGTCCGAGACGGGAGCCTCTGCCGATCGCGCGCTAATGGTCGCCTGTCACCCTTGGGACCTGATCGGTGCACAAGCAGCAGGTTGGCAGACCGCCTTCGTCGCCCGGCCCGGCAAGGCGTGGTATCCGCTGGCCGACGAAGCGGAGTTCGTGGTGGACGATATCGAAGATCTGGCGCGGCATATTCTCGAAGCGAGGCAAAGCGTATGAAACTGGGCCGTCTCAATCACATCGGCGTCGCCACGCCTTCGATCGCGGACAGCGTCGCCTATTACCGCGACACGATGGGCGCGACCCGTATCGGCGAGCCTTTCGATCTGCCCGAGCAGGGCGTGAAGGTCTGCTTCGTCGACACGCCCGGCCATGACGGGACCGAAGGCACGCAGATCGAGCTGATCGAGCCGCTGGGCGAACAATCGACGCTCAGGACCTTCATGGAGAAGAACCCGCTCGGTGGTCAGCATCACGTCTGCTACGAAGTGCCCGATATCGCAGCGGCGCGGGAATGGTTCGAAGGGAAGGGCAAGCGTATCCTCGGCCCGACGCGGATCGGCGCGCATGGGACGCCGATCTTCTTCCTCCACCCCAAGGACATGATGGGCCAGCTGACCGAAATCATGGAAACGCCGAAAGAGGCGCATTGAGATGACCGACAAACCCACTTTTTCCGACTGGAAAGCCCTCGCCGACAAGGAAGTGAAGGGCCGCGATCTGACCTGGCACACTGCCGAGGGGATCGACGTCAAACCGCTCTACACGAGTGAGGATACGCAGAATCTCGCCCCCGGCGTGCCCGGCATCGCGCCGTTCACGCGCGGCCCCTATGCCTCGATGTATACCGGGCGTCCGTGGACGATCCGGCAATATGCGGGCTTCTCCACTGCCGAGGAATCCAACGCTTTCTATCGCCGCAATCTCGCCGCCGGGCAGAAGGGCCTGTCGGTCGCCTTCGATCTCGCGACCCATCGCGGATACGACAGCGATCACCCGCGCGTGGTCGGCGATGTCGGCAAGGCGGGCGTCGCGATCGACACCGTGCGCGACATGGAAATCCTGTTCGACCAGATCCCGCTCGAAAGCATGAGCGTGTCGATGACCATGAACGGCGCGGTGATCCCCGTGCTGGCGTTCTATATCGTCGCGGCGGAGCGGCAGGGCGTCAGCCAGGACAAGCTGGCCGGGACCATCCAGAACGACATCCTCAAGGAGTTCATGGTCCGCAACACCTATATCTATCCGCCCGAGCCGAGCATGCGGATCGTTTCGGACATTATCGCCTATACCTCGGCCAACATGCCGAAATTCAACAGCATCTCGATTTCGGGCTATCACATGCACGAGGCCGGGGCGACGGCGGTGCAGGAACTCGCCTTCACCATCGCGGATGGCAAGGAATACGCCAAGCGCGCGATGGAAGCGGGCCTCGATATCGATGCCTTCGCGCCGCGCCTGTCCTTCTTCTGGGGCATCGGCATGAATTTCTTCATGGAGATCGCCAAGATGCGCGCGGGCCGCCAATTGTGGCACGACGTGATGTCGGATCTGGGCGCGAAGAGCGACAAGTCGAAGATGCTGCGAACGCATTGCCAGACCAGTGGCGTTTCCTTGCAGGAGCAAGACCCTTACAACAACGTCATCCGCACCACGATCGAGGCGATGGCGGCGGTGCTGGGCGGCACGCAATCGCTCCACACCAATGCGCTGGACGAAGCGATCGCGCTGCCGACCGATTTCAGCGCCCGGATCGCGCGCAACACGCAGCTGGTGCTGCAGCACGAAGCGGGCCTGACCAATGTCGCCGATCCGCTCGGCGGATCGTATTATATCGAAAGCCTAACCGCCGAATTGGTCGAAAAGGCCAAGGCCATGCTCGACGAGGTCGAGGCGGCGGGCGGCATGACCAAATACGTCGCCAGCGGCGAGCCCAAGGCGCAGATCGAACGCGCCGCCGCCGCCAAGCAAGCGAGCGTCGATCGCGGCGAGACGGTGATCGTGGGCGTCAACAAGTACCGGCGCGACGAGGAAGACGAGATCGACACGCTCGATGTCGACAACCACGCCGTGCGCCGCAGCCAGATCGCCCGGCTCGAGGATGTGCGCGCAGCCCGCGACGATTTTGCCTGCAAGGCCGCGCTCGATGCGCTGGCGCGGGGCGCCGCGCAGAAAGAGGGCAATCTCCTCGCCCTCGCCGTGGAAGCGGCCCGGCACGATGCGACGCTTGGTGAAATCAGCGAGGCGATGGAGGATGCTTTCGGGCGTTACGACACGCTGCCGACGCCGGTGAAGGGGGTCTATGCCGAAGCCTATGCGGACGACGATCGCTATGCCCAGGTGGTCGAGGGTGTGAAGGCGGTGGAGCGCAGGCTAGGCCACAAGCCCAAGCTGATGGTCGCCAAGATGGGGCAGGACGGCCACGATCGCGGGGCGAACGTAATCGCCAGCGCTTTTGCGGATATGGGCTTCGAAGTGCTCAGCGGCCCGCTTTTCCAGACGCCGCAGGAAACCCGCGACATGGCGCTTGCCGAAAACGTCGATGCCATCGGCGCGAGCAGCCTTGCGGCAGGCCACAAGACGCTCATTCCAGAACTGATCGGGCTGCTGAAGGAGGCCGGACGCCCCGACATCAAGGTGATTGCCGGTGGCGTGATCCCGCAGAAGGATTACGACTTCCTGCGCGATGCCGGAGTGCAGGGCATTTACGGGCCGGGCAGCAATGTGGTCGAATGCGCGGCGGATGTGCTGCGCCTGCTCGGCCACAACATGCCGCCGGCCGGTGAAGATCTGGACGAGGCGGCGGAGTGAGTTTTAGCGATCAGCGACTGACCGTCGCTCAGAAGTTGGGGTGTGCACTTTATGCCGTAATCGCTTTCGTCGTATCTGCTGGCTTTGCAATTGCTGGGGCCATAGGCGATTGTCCCGAAGGCAATGATTGTCCCTCGGAATTCGCCAGAGCAGTGATGGTCTTCGGCGTGCCGATCGGCTTCTTTCTGGGTGGCCTTCTTCTGACCAGATTCTTTATGCGAGACAAAGATTGACCCAAACCCGCACCGACTGGACCCGCGAGGAAATCGCGGACCTCTTCGACCTTCCCTTCACCGAGCTGCTGTTTCGTGCGGCCACGGTCCACCGCGAGTTTCATCCGCCCGAACAGGTGCAGCTCTGCACGCTGCTCTCGATCAAGACCGGCGGGTGCCCGGAAGATTGCGGCTATTGCTCGCAGTCGGTGAAGGCTGACAGCGGCGTCGAAGCGACAAAGTTGATGGATGTGCAGCGCGTGCTGCAATCCGCCGCGCAGGCGAAGGATGCGGGCAGTCAGCGCTTCTGTATGGGCGCGGCATGGCGCAATCCCAAGGACCGCGACATGCCCGCGATCGTCGAGATCGTGAAGGGCGTGCGCGCCATGGGGCTGGAGACCTGCATGACGCTCGGCATGCTGACGCCGAAACAGGCGGATATGCTGAAGGATGCGGGCCTCGATTACTACAACCACAATGTCGACACCGGGCCGGAATATTACGAGCGCGTGATCTCGACTCGCAAGTATCAGGACCGGCTCGACACCCTCCAGAACGTGCGCGATGCGGGCATCAATGTGTGCAGCGGCGGGATCGTCGGCATGGGCGAAACCCGCGAGGATCGCGTCGGCTTCGTCCACACGCTCGCCACCCTGGAGCGGCATCCCGAAAGCGTGCCAGTCAATGCGCTGGTCCCGGTCAAGGGCACGGTGCTGGGCGATATGCTGGCCGACACCCCGCTCGCCAAGATCGACGATATCGAATTCGTCCGCACCGTCGCGGTCGCGCGCATCGCCATGCCGATGAGCATGGTGCGGCTCTCCGCCGGGCGCGAGAGCATGTCCGAAGCGACGCAGGCGCTATGCTTTCTAGCGGGCGCGAACTCGATCTTCACCGGCGACAAGCTGCTGACCGCACCCAATGCGGGCGACGACAGCGACGGCGCGCTGTTCGCAAAGCTGGGGCTGACGCCGCTGGTGCAGGACGAACCAATGCGATCCTGCAAGCGCACCGGCGAAACCATGGAACCGGCGGAGTAATCATGTTCAAAAAAATCCTCATCGCCAATCGCGGCGAGATCGCTTGCCGGGTCATCAAGACTGCGCGCCGCATGGGCATCCAGACCGTCGCGGTCTATTCCGATGCCGATGCGCGTGCGCCGTTCGTGGAAATGGCCGACGAGGCGGTTCACATCGGCCCGGCACCTGCCGCCGAGAGCTATCTGCTGGCCGACAAGATCATCGCCGCCTGCAAACAGACCGGGGCCGAGGCGGTGCATCCGGGCTACGGATTCCTGTCCGAGCGAGCGAGCTTCGTGGAAGCCTTGGCGAAGGAGAGCATCGCCTTCATCGGTCCGCCCGCCAATGCCATCGCGGCGATGGGCGACAAGATCGAATCGAAGAAGCTGGCGCGCGATGCGGGCGTGAACACCGTGCCCGGCTCCGAAGGCGCAATCGAAAGCACCGAGGATGCGCTAACATGGGCCAACAAGATCGGGTATCCGGTCATGATGAAGGCCAGCGCTGGCGGCGGCGGCAAGGGCATGCGACTCGCCTGGAATGATCAGGACGTGAAGGACGGCTTCGAAGCGACACAGCGCGAGGGCCTGAACAGCTTTGGCGACGATCGCGTCTTCATCGAGAAATTCATCGAAGACCCGCGCCATATCGAGATCCAGATTTTGGGCGATAAGCACGGCACCATTCTCTACCTCAACGAGCGCGAATGCTCGATCCAGCGCCGCCACCAGAAGGTGGTCGAAGAAGCGCCGTCCCCCTTCGTCACGCCCAAGATGCGCAAGGCGATGGGCGAGCAGTGTGTGGCTCTGGCCCGCGCGGTGGATTACCATTCGGCGGGCACGGTCGAACTTATCGTGAGCGGCGCGGACGAGACGGGAGAGAGCTTCTACTTCCTCGAAATGAACACCCGCCTCCAGGTCGAACATCCCGTGACCGAAGCGATCACCGGCATCGACCTCGTCGAGCAGATGATCCGCGTCGCGGCGGGCGAAAAGCTCGAAATGACGCAGGACGATATCGGGATCGACGGCTGGTCGATCGAGAACCGCGTCTATGCCGAAGATCCCTATCGCGGCTTCCTGCCCAGTATCGGTCGCTTGGTGCGCTACGATCCGCCGCTTAAGGGCTGGACCGACGATGGAAGCGCGAACGGCAGGCGCGGTGTGGATGGCGTGCGTGTGGACGACGGCGTCTATGAAGGCGGCGAGGTTTCTATGTTCTACGATCCCATGATCGCCAAGCTGGTGACCTGGGGGGAAACGCGTGACGAGGCGGCGGATTTGCAGGTCCAGGCGCTCGATGCGTTTCGGATCGAAGGCCTCGGCCACAATGTCGATTTCCTCAGCGCCATCATGCAGCATCCGCGCTTCCGCTCGGGCGAACTGACCACCGGCTTCATCGCCGAGGAATATCCCGAAGGGTTCGAAGGCGCTGCCGTGTCGGACGATCTGAAGCGCGGCCTCGCCGCCGTGGCGGGCGTGATCGCCACCGCCGATGCCGATCGCGCACGCCGGATCGAAGGCCAGCTTTCGGACGATCTCTATGCGCCGGGCGACTGGACCGTGCGCTTGGGCGATACCGATTATCGCGTCACGCTGGAGGAAGAAGCGATCACCGTCGACGATGCGCCGGTCGCGCTCCAGATGGAGTACACGCCGGGCGAGCGGATGGTGGAAGTCGAACTGGACGATCAGGCTCTGACGCTCCAGCTCGAACCGACGCGCACCGGCTATGCCATCACCACGCGGGGGGCGAAGCATACGGTGCGGATCCTTCAGACCCGGATCGCGCATCTGGCCGATCATATGATCGAGAAGATCCCGCCGGACCTTTCGAAGATGCTGATCTGTCCGATGCCCGGCCTGTTGGTGAAGCTGCATGTCGAGGAAGGCGAGGAGGTCCAGCCGGGCCAGCCGCTGGCCACCGTCGAGGCGATGAAGATGGAGAACATCCTGCGCGCCGAGAAGGAAGGCACCATCGCCAAGATCAACGCCGAAGAGGGCGAAAGCCTAGCGGTCGACGCGGTGATTCTGGAGCTGGAATAAATGCATCTGGCGCATGACCCTGCGGCCCCCGCAGCGGAGGAAACCCGATTCGAAGAGTTTCTGAAGACCGATATCCGCGTGGGGACCGTGGTGGCCGCGCACGATTTTCCCGAAGCGCGCAAGCCAGCCTACAGGCTCGAAATCGATTTCGGGCCGACGATCGGGATCAGGAAAACGAGCGCACAGATCGTCGCCAATTACACGCGCGAGGAACTGGTCGGGCGGCAGGTCGCGGCGGTTGTCAATTTCCCGCCGCGCCAGATCGGCCCGGCAATGTCGGAAGTGCTGACGCTCGGGTTTGCGGACGAGCGGGGCGAGGTCGTCCTGTTTTCGCCCGACACGCCCGTGCCCAATGGATCGCGGCTTTTCTAGAAGCGAACGCCGATCAAGACGCGCGGATTAATGCGCCTGCAATTCTTCGTCGAGGAAAAGCGCCACATCGTCGAGCGCGACATCCTTGGTCAAAAATGCTGCACCTATGCTGCGCAGCAAAAGGAAGGGCAGGGTGCCCGCATCCATCTTCTTGTCGTGCAGCATGTGGTCGGCCAGATCGCGGCCCGAACAGGCAATCCCCAAAGCGGCGATCTCGGACGGCAGCCCGGCGGCGTCCGCCGCGCGGGTTAGTCGCTGGGCCGCGTCCTCGCTCAAAAGTCCGCGCCGGGCCGAATAGCGTGCGGCCAGGATCATTCCCAGGGCCACCGCTTCGCCATGCAGCAAGCGGTCGGAGAATCCCGTTTCTGCTTCGAGTGCATGCCCGAATGTGTGGCCGAGATTGAGAAGCGCGCGCGCGCCCGTCGTCTCGCGCTCGTCTTCGGCCACGATCCGGGCCTTGGCGGAGACGCTGGTCGCGACTGCCTGTTCCAGCGCCGCAGGATCGCGCGCCAGCACCGCACTGCCATTGTCTTCCAGCCAAGCAAAGAATTCCGCATCGCCGAGGACGCCGTATTTCAGAACCTCGGCGTAACCGGCGCGCATTTCGCGATCGGGCAGCGTGTCGAGTGTCGCCAGATCGGCGAGGACCAGCGAGGGTTGGTGAAAGGCACCGATGAGATTCTTACCCGCCGCGCTGTTGATTGCGGTCTTACCGCCTACCGAACTGTCCACCTGAGCCAGCAGGGTGGTCGGCACCTGGATGAAGCCGCATCCGCGTTTCAGGATGGCGCAGGCAAAGCCGGTGAGATCGCCCACGACGCCGCCACCCAGCGCCACCACGTGATCGCCGCGCTCGACACCCTGTTCGAGCAGCCAGTCGGTCAGCCGCTCCAGTTCGCGCCAGCTCTTGGAACCTTCGCCCGGCGCAACATCGTACCAGCGCGCAGTCTTGCCCCCCACGCCGAGCGCCTTTTCCACGCTCGCGCCCCAAAATTCGCGGGCATTGCGGTCGGCCACCACGGGTATGTCCGTCTTGCGCAGGAAGGGTGCCGCATGTTCCGACAGGTCGTGCACCAGGCCGTGCCCGACGCGGACCTCGTAGCTGCGGCCTGCCAGTTCGACCGGGATTACAGCCATGCGTCGATCGCCTCGAGAATGCGACCCACGGTCCGGTGATGCGGCCCGTCATCGGTCACGATGTGGATATGCGCCTGTGCGTAGCTGTCGCTGCGCTGCTCTTTCAGTTCGGCCAAAATCGTATGCGGATCGCCGCCACGCAGAAGGGGCCGCGTGTTGCGCCGTGCGGTGCGCTCCACCAGCGTTTCGAGGTCGCAATCCAGCCAGACCGCAACGCCTTTTTCGAGGATCAGCGCGCGGGTATCCGCATCGATGAAAGCGCCGCCCCCGGTCGCGATCACGCCGGGCGCCTCGCCCATCAGGCGCGCGACCACGCGGCGCTCCCCCTCGCGGAAATACGCCTCGCCATGGCTGGCGAATATTTCGGACACCGAGCGGTCGGCAGCGCGCTCGATCTCGTGGTCGACATCGACGAAGGACCGACCGAGCGCATCGGCGAGCCGTCGCCCCACCGTCGTTTTACCGACGCCCATCAGCCCGACCAGCACCACCGGACGATCGAGCCGTGCGGCGATCCGGGCAGGGGAAGCGGGAGAAGAAGGCGATGATTGCGACTGGGTCATTGAAGCGTGGCTTAGATATGGGCTATCGGGCAGGCAAGCATGGCAAGTCTTGCATGGGTCAAAGCATAGATAATGAAGGGACAGCGGATCGGAATGGTCGCCGCGCTCATTCTCCTGGCGGTTCTCGTCCTCGCATGGTTCGATGGCGGGGAAGAACCGCTGCGCCCGATCGAGACGGCAGTGCCCGTGCCCGATTTCGCGCCGCCCGCACGCTCCGCGCCCACAGCATCGGACACGGCGCGATGACGCGCGGCTGGTGGGCCGCTGGCTCTGCGCTGGCGGCGCTCGCGCTCGGATCGACGCTGGCGCTGGCACAGGGTCAGCCGGAGGATTTGCTTCCGCCCGGCTTCGAGCAACCGACGCCCGGCCCAACGCCTGCGCCAAGTCCGGCACCCGCGCCGCGTCCGGCGCCGAGTTCCTCTGCGACCCAATCGGGCGAGATCGTTCAGCCGATCCCGCAAGCGAGGCCGGCCCCCGCGCCGAGCGCGAGCGAGCTCGATCGGCTCCCTACCTTGCGCGAGCTCGAAAACCTCTCGACCGACGAGCTTGACCAATTGCTCGGCCTGCGGCCCAGCGTCGATATTCCCGCCGCCGCGCAGCGCTCGACAGAGCGGGTCGGCGTGTTGTCCTCCCAAGAGGGGGGCATACCGTCGGGCTCGTTCGCTCGCCAGCCCGCCGGACTGGTCCGCGCGGCGCTTGCTGCGATGGACGGGCCAGTGGTGTCGCGCTGGGGCCATATTCTGCTGCGCCGTGTGCTCGCGAGCCGACTGGCCGCGCCCGATGGGATGGAGCCGGTCGAATTTGCGGCGCTTCGTGCGCAGGCGCTTAATGCTCTGGGAGAACACGCGGCGGCGCGCGCTTTGGTGCAGGACGTCGACACCGCCAATTACACTGCCGGACTGACCGATGCCGCGCTCGCCTCCTATATCGGCACGGCGGACATCGTCGGCGCCTGCCCGGTCGTAAGGATCGGACGATTCGACCGCGACGATCCGCAATGGCGGATGCTGGCGGGTATCTGCAACGCCTATGCAGGCGAAAGCACGCGCGCCGGCAACGATCTGCGTCGCCTGCTCAATAGCGGGGCGGCCGCGCGCATCGATGCCCTGTTGGCGCAGCGTTTCGCCGGCGCGGCGGGCAATGGCAGGCGCGGCGTCACCATCGAATGGGACGGGGTGGAGGAGTTGACGCCGCTGCGCTTCGCTCTGGCGAATGCGGTGGGCGAGGAGATTCCCGAAACTCTGAGCGACGCGATGGGCCCGTATTACCGCTTGTCGGCGGCAACTGCGCCGATGATCCCGCTGCCGCAACGCGCACAAAGCGCCGGGTTTGCGGCCAGCCAGGGCGTGCTGTCCTCGCGCGCGATTATCGATCTTTATTCCCAGATCTACGCGATCGAAGGCCTCGAAGGCGAACCCGCTGCCAGAGCCGCGCGCCTGCGCCAGGCCTATGTCGACAACGATCCCGCCGCCCGTCTCGCCGCGATCCGCGATATCTGGAGCGGATCGCCCGAGGGCGATGCCTATGGCAGCTATGTCCTCACGGCCTATGCCGCGGCCCGCATGCCTTCCGACGAAGCCTTTGCCGACGACGCGGCTGGCCTGGTGACGGCCATGCTGACCGCCGGGCTCGACCGCGACGCCCAACGCTGGCTCGGAGCGGTGGATGGCGGCTCGCTCGCCTGGGGTATTCTGGCTGCCGGTGTCCCCCAATTCGAAGGGACGGTGAGCGGAGGCGACCTGTCCGACTTCTTCGATGGAGACGGCAGCACACGGCAGGCGAAATCGCGCCTGCTGGTGGCCGGGCTCGCCGGGCTGGGCCGGATCGATGCGGGCGATACTGCGGATTACAGCGAGGAGTTT
>NZ_LWFF01000313.1 GCF_001635685.1 Erythrobacter sp. HI0063 | reverse complement strand
CACCGCTGTTCCGCATGATAACTGACCGGATCGAGGCCTTCCTGGCTGATCGGGGATACGATGCCGATGCGATCCGCGAAGAGATTGAGGCGGCGGGCGTCGAGGCGGTGATCCCGGCCAAGGCGGGCCGGCGTAATCCCGCCGCGCATGATCGCGCGAAATACAAGTGGCGCAACCTGATCGAGCGACTGTTCAATAAACTCAAGAACTGGCGACGCGTTGCGACCCGCTACGACAAAAC
The DNA here is from genome assembly GCF_001635685.1 of Erythrobacter sp. HI0063. Lineage (GTDB taxonomy): Bacteria > Pseudomonadota > Alphaproteobacteria > Sphingomonadales > Sphingomonadaceae > Qipengyuania. The sequence goes on along the minus strand of NZ_LWFF01000313.1, from coordinate 99,868 downwards.
CAAGGAATCCTATCTCGGCTTCGTCGCGCTCGCCTCAGTCAAACTCTGGATACCCTTTGTCCACGAAACCTAGCAAGAACAGCGTCTTCTTTTCTTCGGTCCCGAAAGCGCGCGCCAACCGGCAGTTGTTCTCTGCCATGTCCAATTGCCATGGACCCGCCGGATCGATGACTGTCGGCCCCCGATCGTCCTGCGCTGCGAAAGCGGGGGCTTCAGGCGCCGCCAGCCCGGCAAGCGCAGCGCACGCAAGAATAGCTCGAATCGTCATATTGCAACCCCCCGGTGTCTCGGCGCAAGGTGCCTTGCTACGGCAGTGATTTGCAACGACAAATCGAGCCGGATCGGGCCGAGATACGAAGAAGGCCGCCGGATCGCTCCGGCGGCCTTCCGGGTTGTTTAGTCTGGAAAGACTTCAGAGCTTTTCGGTGAGCTCCGGCAGGACTTTGTACAGATCGCCGACAAGGCCGATATCCGCGACCTGGAAGATCGGGGCGTCTTCGTCCTTGTTGATGGCGATGATGGTCTTGGAATCCTTCATGCCCGCCAGATGCTGGATCGCGCCGGAGATACCGATCGCGATATAGACTTCCGGGGCCACGATCTTGCCGGTCTGGCCGACCTGGTAATCGTTCGGCACGTATCCGGCATCCACCGCTGCACGGCTGGCGCCCACGCCCGCGCCGAGCTTGTCGGCGAGCGGCATGATGTATTCCTCGAACGTTTCCGCATCCTTCAAGGCGCGGCCGCCCGAAACGATCACCTTCGCGCTGGTCAGTTCGGGACGCTCGCTCTCGGCGATTTCCTGGCTGACGAAGCTCGACAGGCCATCGCCGGTCGGGCCGGAGACGTCTTCGATTTCAGCCGAGCCGCTCTCGGCGTCGGCCTTTTCGAAGGCAGTGCCGCGCACGGTGACGACAAGTTTCTCGTCGCTGGATTCGACCGTCGCGATAGCGTTGCCGGCGTAGATCGGGCGCGTGAAGGTCTTGTCGCCTTCCACCGAGAGAATGTCCGAGATCTGCATCACGTCGAGCAGGGCGGCAACGCGCGGAGCGATGTTTTTGCCCGTGGTGGTGGCAGGCGCAACGAACGCGTCATGGTGGCCCATGAGATCGACGATCAGCGGCGCGACGTTTTCGGGAAGGCCGTGCTCGTACGCCGCATCGTCGGCGACATGGACCTTGCCCACGCCCGCGATCTTCGCGGCTTGCTCTGCCACGGCGCGGCAATCCGCGCCTGCGACCAACAGGTGGACTTCGCCCAGCTTGCTCGCGGCGGTAACGGCTGCGAGCGTGGCGTCGGCCATGCTGGAATTGTCGTGTTCGACCCAAACGAGGGTTTTCATAATCCTATTCCTTCTCGTTTCGCGGGGTTCAGACGAGGTCCATAGCCTTGATCTTGGCGACGAGCGCATCGACATCCTCGACCTTCTCGCCCGCTTGGCGGACGGGCGGTTCGGAGACGTTGGTCGTCTTGAGGCGCGGTGCGATATCGACGCCGTAATCGGACGGGCTCTTGGTATCGAGCGGCTTCTTCTTCGCCTTCATGATATTGGGCAGCGAAGCGTAGCGCGGCTCGTTGAGGCGCAGGTCGGTGGTGACGATCGCGGGGAGCGACAGCTTGACCGTTTCGAGGCCGCCATCGATTTCGCGCTTCACCGTGACGCTGTCGCCTTCGACCTCGACGGTGTTGGCAAAGGTGCCCTGGGGACGACCCATCAGCGCGGCGAGCATCTGACCAGTCTGGTTCGAATCGTCGTCGATCGCCTGCTTGCCGAGCATGACGAGACCGGGCTGTTCTTCTTCGGCGATGGCCTTGAGGATCTTGGCAACGGCGAGCGGTTCGACTTCGTCGTCCGTCTCGACCAGGATCGCGCGGTCCGCACCCATTGCAAGGGCGGTGCGCAGCGTTTCCTGCGCCTTTGCCGGGCCGATGCTGACAGCGACGATTTCTTCCGCTTTGCCCGCTTCCTTGATGCGGATGGCTTCTTCCACCGCGATTTCGTCGAACGGGTTCATGCTCATCTTGACGTTGGCGAGGTCGACGCCCGACCCGTCCGCCTTGACGCGCGGCTTAACGTTGTAATCGATCACCCGCTTGACGGGGACGAGGATTTTCATGGGACTTCCTTCCTCTCGAATAATCTGCCGCGCTTCTAGCTTGCGTTTACGTAAACGTCAAGTCGCACTCGCGCAGAAAAGCGCGCTCCCGCAAGATACGGACGGGAAGGGGGCGGCGTTCCCGGCTGGGACCGGCCTATCGTGAGCGGACACGAAAAAGGCGGGCTTCCTGTGGAGAAGCCCGCCTTTTGCTTGTCGCTGACTTACCCTCGAGCGAAGTCAGGCCGCCTTCTTGACCTCGGCGACGATCTTCTTCGCTGCATCGCCCAAATCGTCGGCGCTGACGATCGGGAGGCCGCTGTTTTCGAGGATGTCCTTGCCCTGCTGCACGTTGGTGCCTTCGAGGCGGACCACCAGCGGAACCGACAGGTTCACGTCCTTCGCCGCCTGGACGATGCCGTTGGCGATGACGTCGCACTTCATGATGCCGCCGAAGATGTTGACGAGGATGCCTTCGACCGCCGGGTCCTTGAGGATGATCTTGAACGCCGCGGTCACCTTCTCGGTCGTCGCGCCGCCGCCGACATCGAGGAAGTTGGCCGGGAAGGCTCCGTTCAGCTTGATGATGTCCATGGTCGCCATGGCGAGGCCTGCACCGTTGACCATGCAGCCGATGTTACCGTCGAGCTTGATGTAGGCGAGGTCGTATTCGCTCGCTTCGACCTCGGCCGGGTCTTCCTCGGTCTCGTCGCGCATCTCTTCCACGTCCTTGTGGCGATAGAGCGCGTTGCCGTCGAAGCTCATCTTGGTGTCGAGGACGGAGAGGTTGCCGTCCTTGTCTTCGACCAGCGGATTGATCTCGAGCATTTCCATGTCGAGTTCCATGAAGGCGGTGTAGAGCTGCTTGGCGAGCTTCTGCGCCTGCTTGTTGCTGTCGCCTTCAAGCTTCAGCGCAAAGGCTACCGCGCGGCCGTGGTGGGGCATGAAGCCCTGCGCCGGGTCGATCGTGATGGTGGTGATCTTCTCGGGCGTCTCATGGGCGACGTCCTCGATATCCATGCCGCCCTCGGTCGATGCGATCATGGCGACCTGGCCGGTGGCGCGATCGACCAGCATCGAGAGATAATATTCGTGCGCGATGTCGACACCGTCGGTGACGTAGAGACGATTGACCTGCTTGCCCTCGTCGCCGGTCTGGATCGTCACCAGCGTGTTGCCGAGCATGTCCTTGGCGTTCGCTTCGACTTCCTCGACGCTCTTCGACAGGCGCACGCCGCCCTTGGCGTCGGGGACCAGTTCCTTGAACTTGCCCTTGCCGCGGCCGCCGGCATGGATTTGTGCCTTTACGACATAGAGCGGGCCCGGCAGCTTCTTCGCGCCTTCGACCGCTTCTTCGACCGTCATTGCCGCATAGCCGGTGGGCACGGCGATGCCGTATTTCGCGAGCAGTTCCTTGGCCTGGTATTCGTGGATGTTCATGGGGCTAAAGCGTCCTTCGCGCACAGATACGGGGGATTGGGTTCGAAAGTGGTTTGCCGCGCGCCTAAGCATGTATGGAGGCGCTTGAAAAGTGGCCAATCCGGGTGCACCTGCCTTGCACTCCTGATGATAGACGCCAAACGCCTCGAATCGATCACCGCCGAAGCGGGCCGGATCGCCTACGATCTGTGGCCGGGCGCGGGGCACGATCTCGATTCGTGGGAGAAGGAACCCGGCGCGCCGGTCTGCGAGGCGGACCTCGCGGTCGACAAATTCCTGAAGCGCGAACTGGGCCAGTTGCTGCCCTCGGCGGGCTGGCTGTCGGAAGAGACCGGGGACGATCACTCCCGGCTCGACCGCTCGCTGATCTGGCTGGTCGATCCGATCGACGGAACGCGCGATTTCATTCGCGGGCGCACGGGCTGGGCGGTGTCGGTCGCGCTGGTGAGCGCGGGGCGGCCCCTGATCGGCATTTTGAGCGCACCGGCAAGGGACGAGACCTGGACGGCGGTGGCGGGTCGTGGCGCGTGGCGTAACGGCACGAAGCTTGCGGCCTCGACGCGAAAAGATTTGGCCGGCGCGCGCGTGCCGACCGATTCGCTGCCCAAGGTCGATCGCGACCTCTCCATGGTGGACAAGCCCAATTCGATCGCGCTGCGCATCGCCATGGTCGGTTCGGACGAGGCGGATCTCGTCGCGACCTTGCGCTGGGGTTTCGAATGGGATGTCGGCGCGGCGACGCTGATCGCGCGCGAGGCGGGCGCAGCGGTCAGCGATGCATTCGGAAACACGCTCGATTTCAACAAGCGCGATCCGCGCGCCTTCGGCGTCATCGCCTGCGCGCCCGCGATCCACACCGCCGCGATCGAGCGCCTGGCCGGCCGCGCGGCGAAGATCGGCGGCGACAAGGATCTCTAGCCCGGCGGTGCTTCGACGCCGGCACCCACGCGAGACCCATGCCGACACGAAAAAAGGGCCGATCCGAAGACCGGCCCCTTCCAGTTATCCGCAAGTGCGGGGGAACTTACATGCCCTGCTGACGCGCTTCGTTTACGTCCTGCGCGTCGAAGGGAATGATCTTGATTTCGACCCGACGGTTGAGCGGCTGCGCCACATTGTCGCCGGTCTGCACCTTCAGCTGCGTCTCGCCGAAGCCCATCCAGCGGATGCGCGAGGAAGCCACGCCCTGCGAGGTGAGATAATTGGCGACGGCCTGGGCGCGCTGGTCCGACAGGCGCTGGTTCGCAGCGGACGAGCCCACGGTGTCGGTATAGCCGTACACGTCGATCAGGCTGTTGGGATACTGACGCAGGCTGCTGGCGACATTGTCGAGCAGGTCGCGGAAGGCGGGCGAGATCGTCGCGCTGCCGGTAGCGAAGGTCACGCCGTCGGGCAGGTTGACGAGAATGGCATCGCCGCCATCGATCGAGGTGACGTCCACGCCGGTACCGGCAGTGCCTTCGCGCAGTTCCTTGATCTGTTCGTCCATGCGATAGCCGACATAGCCGCCCGCAGCAGCGCCGCCGACCGCGCCGATGATGCGTCCGGTCTTGCCGCCGATGACGCCGCCGAGAAGCGCGCCCGCGCCAGCGCCCAGCACGCCGCCCACGGCCGTGCGCGAAATCTTCTGTTCGCCCGTATTGGGATCGGTAACGCAGCCCGACACGCCCAGCAGCGAGACCGATGCGAGAGCGGCGACGACGAATTTCGATCGTTTCATGGATACTATCCTTTGTTTTTGCGGGCGCCGGACGGTTCCGGACCTCCCCTGATCACGTAATAATTCGGGACGCGCCCACCATCGCGTCTGGCCCAACAACCTTCGAAGTGGGCGGGCGTTCCATTCTGCCCGCACGGAACGGACATCGCTTGGGCTGGCCTTAAGCCCCAACTGTGCTAGCGCGGATCGGGTGACACCCTTTCCCTGGACCGACCTCGTCATCATCGCCGGGCTCATCGTGCTCAACGGCGTGTTCGCCATGTCCGAACTGGCGATCGTTTCCGCGCGCACCGGCACGCTGCAGACCCGCGCACAGAAGGGCAATGGCGCGGCGCAGACCGCACTGGAGCTGGCGGCTGACCCCGGCAAATTCCTCTCGACCGTCCAGATCGGGATCACATTGATCGGCATCATCGCCGGTGCTTTTTCCGGTGCGAGCCTTGGCGGCCCGGTGGGTGAGCGGCTGGCGGCGGCGGGATTCCCGACCGAATATGCGGACCAGGCGGGCTTCGCGCTGGTGATCGCGCTGACCACCTATGCCAGCCTCGTGATCGGGGAATTGGTGCCCAAGCAGGTCGCGCTAAGGGCCGCCGTGCCGATTTCGATCATCATGGCGCGCCCAATGAAGCTGTTGTCGAAGATTGCCGCGCCGCTGGTCTGGCTGCTCGATGCATCGTCCGGCCTACTGATCCGTTTGCTGGGCGTGCGCCCGGGCGGGCAAAGCTCCGTCACGGCGGAGGAATTGCACATGCTCTTCGCCGAAGCGACCCGCACCGGAGTGATCGAGCACGAACAGCACCAGATGCTTCAGGGCGTGGTCCGCCTCGCCCAGCGGCCGGTGCGCGAAGTGATGACGCCGCGCAACCAGCTCGACTGGATCGACGCCGATTCGGACGCGGCCGCGATTCGTGCCGCGATCGAGGAGAGCTCGCATTCGCTGATGCCGATCGCTGAGGGGTCTCCCGACAAGGTGATCGGCGTCGCCAAGGTTCGCGAAATCCTCGCTCTGATGGTGGCAGGCGAACAGGTCGATCTACGCGCCATCGCCCGCAAGGCGGAGGTCGTGCCCGATCAGCTCGATGCCGTCGATGCGCTGCGCGTGCTGCAACATGCCGATGTCGCGATGGCGATGGTGCACGACGAATACGGTCATCTCGACGGGATCGTGACGCCGGTCGACGTGCTGACGGCGCTGGTAGGCGATTTCGCCAGCGATCAGGAACACGGCGAATCGCCGGGCGTGGTGGAGCGCGAGGACGGATCGCTCCTGATTTCGGGCTCGCTCTCCGCCGATGCGCTGGGCGACCGGCTCGGCCTCGATTACGGCGACGACCGCGAATTCGCGACCGCCGCCGGATTCGCGCTGGCCGTGCTCAAGAAGCTGCCCGAGGAAGGCGAAGTCTTCACCGAACAGGGCTGGCGCTTCGAAGTGATCGACATGGACGGCCGCCGGATCGATAAACTGCTGGTGAGCGAGGAAGCACCGCGCGAAACGGTCGAGTCTGACGGGGACGGGTAAGTCTTCGTATTTCGAACCCGCCTCCGCGGGTTCGTCCTCGGTGCTGTTCCCTCCGCTTCGCTACGGGGCACCTGCGGGGCGGCCGCGTGGCCTTGCGGGCTGCTGGTCGCAGCCCGTTCCAGTTCAAACTCATCGGCTTGGTGGCGGAGCTCGGACCCGCAGGGTCCGCAAGGGCGACCGCCCGCCCGCAGCGCCGTCAGGCGCGAGGAAATCGCACCCGCGGAGGCGGGTGCGCAAACAAGAAAGTAATACCCGGCGTCAGCCGGGAATTACGGCGCTGGCCCCGCGGCCTTCCCCTTCGGGGGCGGCGATGATGTCGCGGGTGATCGAGCCTTTGGCGACGGTATTCGTCTCGGGATCGCCCACTGCGGTGCGAATGCCCGGCGCGGCGGCACCGGCGCGGTCGAGCGCGCTGGTTTCGACGCCGCTGCGCTGGGCGGGGCCGCCGAACAGGGCTTCCAAAGCCTGTTCCTGCGCGGTGCCTTCAGCGGGGCGCGGGGCGCCGGCGGTCGGCGGGACGAGGTTGAAGTCGGGCGGGACCACCAGTGGCGCCTGACGCTGCACGGCGAATTCGTCGGGCCGCTCGCGTTCGAGGAAGCCGCCGCCGCCGCAAGCGGTCAGCAGGGTGGCCGAGGCGCCCAGCAGGGCGAAGGTGAAGGTCTTGGTCATGGCTTGGTCTCCGCTGAGCGAGCGTGCGTATCGGAATGGGCGGCTGGCGCGCTGTCGGCCATCATCTGGTCGGCAGTGTCGCGCACGAAAAAGGCGCGGGCAAGGATAATCACCACGCCGATGGTAATCGCGGCATCGGCCACGTTGAAGATCAGGAAGGGGCGGAAATCGCCGAAATGAAGGTCGGCATAGTCGATTACGTATCCGTAATCGTAGCGATCCTTGATGTTGCCGAGCGCCCCGCCCAGCACCAGTGCAAGGCCGAGAATATCGCCGAACTTCTCCTCGCGGATCATCCAGACCGTCACGACCAGCGCGATACCTGCCGTCACCGCCACCAGCGCCCAGCGCATTTCCGGGCTGGTCGCTTCGAACATGCCGAGCGATACGCCGAAATTCTGGGTCCATCTGAGGTCGAAGAACGGGACGAGTTCAATCACGCCGCGCTCGCGCAGCATCAGCGGGCCCTTGACCCAGTATTTGATCGCCTGGTCCACAGCGAAGATGGCGAAGGCGATCAGGATGCCGATCGCCTGATTGCGGCGGGCCGGGGTCACGACGAAACTCCTTCGGCGTCCAGCTCGGCGACGACGGCCTCGCAGCGATCGCACAGCGCGCCGTCTTCGGCCACGCTCGGCAGCAGGCGCCAGCAGCGCCCGCATTTGTCCTCAGAAGATCGGCTGGCAGTCACGTCGGCGCTATCGCTGCGCGTGACTGACGCGGTGATGAACGCTTCGGCGAGATCGGCGTCGGAGAAGCCTTCGGGGACGCGTTCGGCGGGAACGGTGACGTCGGCTTCGAGGCCGGAGCGCACGATCTTTTCGCGCCGCAACGGCTCGATCGCTTCCATTACATCCTCGCGCAACTCGCGCAGCGTCCCGAAACGCTCGCTCAGGCCCTCGTCGCGCCAGTCCGGCAGGTCGCGCCATGTCTCGAGATGGATCGAACCCGCATCGGGAAAGCGCGTGCCCCAGACCTCTTCGGACGTGAACACCAGCACCGGCGCGGCGTAGCGAACCAGCGCGTGGAACAGCGTGTCGAGCACGGTGCGATAAGCGCGCCGCTCCATCCCGTCCGGCGCATCGCAATAGAGCCGGTCCTTGCGGATATCGAAATAGAATGCCGACAGGTCCTCGTTGCAGAAATCCACGAGCGTGCGGACATAGCGATCGAAATCGTACCCCGTCGCCGCCTCGCGCAGCGCGCCGTCCACCTGCTTGAGCCGCGCCAGAATATAGCGTTCGAGCTGCGGCATATCTTCCGGCACCACGGCCTCGCTCTCGTCGTAACCGGCCAGCGCGCCGAGCAGATAGCGGAAGGTGTTGCGCAGGCGCCGATACTGGTCGCCGACGCCCTTCAGGATCTCGTCGCCGATGCGGTGATCTTCGGTGTAATCGACCGACAGGGCCCAGAGGCGAATGATATCCGCTCCGTATTGCTCCATCACCTTGAGCGGATCGATCGTGTTGCCGAGCGATTTGGACATCTTGCGCCCGTCGCTCGCCATGGTGAAACCGTGGGTGAGGACGGCGTCGTATGGCGCACGGCCGCGCGTGGCGCAGCTTTCTAAGAGGCTCGACTGGAACCAGCCGCGATGCTGGTCCGACCCTTCGAGGTAGAGATCGGCGGGCCAGCGCTGGTCGGGCCAGCGCGTGCCGTCGAGCGTGAAGGCGTGGGTGCAGCCCGAATCGAACCAGACGTCGAGAATGTCGGTGACCATCTCGTAGTCGTCGGGATTATGGTCGGGTCCGAGGAACTCCGCCTTGCGCTCCTCGCGCCACGCATCGACGCCTTCCTTGCCCACTGCCGCGACGACGCGGGCGTTGACGTCTGCGTCTTGCAGATATGAGCCGTCCGCGCGCACGAATAAGGTGATCGGCACACCCCAGGCGCGCTGGCGGCTGAGCACCCAGTCCGGGCGTCCCTCCACCATGGAGCGGATGCGATTGCGCCCGCGTTCGGGGACGAATTGCGTGTCGCCGATGGCGTTCAGCGCGAGGCTGCGCAGCGTGTGCTCGCTGGTCTGCTCATCGGCGGGATCGACCGCGCCGCCTTCGCCTTCCCAGCGCTGCTCCTTGTCCACCTTGCGCGGGGCGAGCCCTTCGAGCGGACGGTCCATCGGCACGAACCATTGCGGCGTGCAGCGATAGATGACCTTCGCCTTGGACCGCCAGCTATGCGGGTAGGAGTGCTGATAATCCTGGCTGGCGGAAAGCACAGCGCCCGCGTCGCGAAGGTCCGAACAGATCGGCCCGTCCGGCGCGTTGAAATTGGGATTGATGACCGCGCGGCGGCGCTCCTTGCCGTCCGCATCCACATCGCTCGCGCCCAGCCACGGCCAGTCGTCGCGATAGCGCCCGTCGTCCATGACCGCAAAGACGGGTTCGATGCTCACCGTCTTGCAAAGGTCGAAATCGTCCTCGCCATGATCGGGCGCCATATGGACGAGGCCGGTGCCGCTATCGGTGGTGACGAAATCGCCGGGCAGCATGGGGCGCAACGTTTCGTAGAAGCCGCCGAGCTTGTGCATCGGATGGCGAACTTTGGTTCCAGCGAGGTCGGAGCCTTTGATAACCCGATCATCATCTGGATGCACCGCCCCGATCGTGATGCCACGGTCGGGGAATTTGCCACGAGCAATCTTCGTGAGGCGGTCAGCGACCTCGTTTTTTAGAGCGTCGGCGACGAGGAATGAAGGGGAGCTCTCGTTATTGCCGCAGAACCATAGCTCTGATTCATCGAGAAAGTCCGACGACTGACCGCTATCGTGTGATGCCCAGAATTGTACTCGGCGATACTCAATCTCCGGCCCGTAAGCCAAAGCCTGGTTCACCGGGATCGTCCACGGCGTCGTCGTCCAGATCACGGCGTGCGCGCCGACCAGTTCCTCTATCGGCGATTCCACGATCTCGAACGCCACGTCGATCTGGGTCGAAGTGATGTCCTCGTATTCGACCTCCGCTTCGGCCAGCGCGGTCTTTTCGACCGGGCTCCACATCACCGGCTTCGCGCCGCGATAGAGGTTTCCGGCTTCGACGAACTTCATCAGCTCGGCGACGATGGTCGCTTCGCTTTCGAACTGCATCGTCAGATACGGATTGGCGAAATCCGCCATCAGGCCGAGCCGTTCGAGCTGGCCCTTCTGAACCTCGACCCATTTCGCGGCGTAATCGCGGCATTCCGCACGGAATTCGGCGCGCGGCACGTCGTCCTTGTCACGCTTTTTCTTGCGGTATTGTTCCTCGACCTTCCACTCGATGGGCAGGCCGTGGCAGTCCCAGCCGGGCACGAAGGGCGCGTCCTTGCCCATCATGCCCTGCGTGCGCACCACCATGTCCTTGAGGATGCGGTTCAGCGCATGGCCGATATGCATATCGCCATTGGCGTAGGGCGGGCCGTCATGGAGAATGAACTTGTCCGCGCCCCGGCGGGTATCGCGCAGCTTTTCGTAGAGGTTCTCGTCCTGCCAGCGGGCCAGAATGCCCGGCTCCTTCTGGGGAAGGCCCGCTTTCATGGGAAAGTCGGTCTTCGGCAGGAAGACGGTGTCGCGATAATCGCGCTGTTCTGATTGCTGGGGATCGGCGTCGGACATAGGCCTGCGCCGCTAACCGAAACGGGGCGTGTAGGGAAGTGTTTCGACGAACCGCCTAGCCGAGCAGGCGCCGTGCCTCGTCGCAATCCGCGGCCATCTGGTCGGTCAGCGCATCGAGCGTGTCGAACTTCGCTTCGCCGCGCAGGAAATGGTGGAAGGCCACTTCGATCTCCTGCCCATAAAGATCTCCGGAAAAATCGAAGAAATAGGGTTCGAGCAATTCCTTGGGCGGTTCGAACTGCGGCCGCATGCCGACATTGGCCGCGCCTTTCAGCTCCTGCCCCGTGCCCAGAATGCGGCCCGTCACGGCATAGATCCCGTAATGCGGGCGCAGATACTTCTCGAGCGCGAGGTTGGCGGTGGGATAGCCGATTTCACGGCCTCTTTTGTCGCCATGCTGGACCACGCCGCGCACGGCGAAGGGGCGGGTGAGGAGCCGTGCGGCCTCCTGCGGATCGCCCTGGCGCAAGGCTTCGCGCACCCGGCTGGACGAGATCGCGCGCCCATCGTCGATCACGGCGCCGACGGTGCGGCTGGCGAGGCCGCGCTCCGCGCCGAACCCCTGCAGCAGCGCGACATCGCCCTTGGCACCCTGGCCGAAGGTGAAATCCTCACCCGAAACGACACCATGCGCGCCCAGCCTGTCGAGCAGGATTTCGGTGATGAAATCCTCCGCGCTGGTGCCTGCCAGTGCGCCGTCGAAATGGAACACCAGCATCGCGGTCGCCCCGGCGTCGAGGTAAAGCTCCTGCCGCTGCTCCAGCGTGGTGAGGCGGAAAGGGGGCACGTCGGGCTTGAAGAAGCGCACGGGATGCGGATCGAAAGTGGCGATGATGGCGGGGCGCCCTTCGCGCCGCGCCCAATCGATGGCTTCCTTCGCCACCGCCTGATGGCCGAGATGAAACCCGTCGAAATTGCCGAGCGCGATGATGGCACCGCGCAAAGGGGCAGGCACGGTCTCGCGATGGTCGAGCCACCTCATGCCGCGCTATCCTCGTCGCGTTCGTAGCTGACGAAGGAATAGGCCGGGCGATCGCCATCCTCGCCATGATCCTCGCGCGCCACCACGCCCCAGCCTGCAGGGAGGGGGCGCATGAACACGTCGCCGTCGAAATCGGCGTGGATCTCGGTCAGTTCGGCGCGCGTGGCGATGGGCAGGAACACGTCGAAGATCGCCGCGCCCCCGATCACCGAGGCCGGTTCGCCTGCAAGCAGGGCGACCGCCTCGTCGACCGAGCGAACCACGTCGGCGCCTTCGCAATCCCACCGCTCGCGCCGGGTGAGGACGATATGGGGGCGCCCCGGCAACAGGCCCGGCAGGCTTTCGAAGGTCTTGCGCCCCATCACCATCGGCTTACCCATGGTGAGCGCCTTGAAGCGCTTCAGATCGGCGGGCAGGTGCCAGGGCAGGGTGCCGTTCTTTCCGATCGCGCCATTGGCCGCGCGGGCATAGACCAGCGTGAATTGCGGATCGCTCACGCGCGGACGATCCGCGTCACATGGCCCATCTTGCGCCCTTCGCGGGCCTTGGCCTTGCCGTAGAGATGCAGATGCGCGTCCGGCTTGCTCAACAGATCGTGCGCCGTGTCCGCTTCAGGGCCGATCAGATTTTCCATCCGGATCTGCGGGGCGATCGTCGCGGTATCGCCCAGCGGCAGGCCCGCCACGGCGCGCATATGGTTGGCGAACTGGCTGGTGGCCGCGCCCTCGATCGTCCAGTGGCCCGAATTATGCACGCGCGGCGCCATTTCGTTGAAGACGGGGCCCTCCTTCGTGGCGAAGAATTCGAGCGTTAGCACCCCCGCATATTTGAGCGCATCGGCGACCTGGCGCGACAGGGCGCGCGCTTCCTCGACCTGTGCTTCCACCGCCTCGCCAGCGGGCAGGACGGACGCGCTGAGAATGCCGTCGTGATGGATGTTGCGTGAAGAATCCCAGAAGCGGATCTCGCCATCCTGGCCGCGCACAAGGATGACGGAAAATTCCGCCTCGAAGCTCACGAAGCCTTCGTAGATCGCCGGTTGCGAGATATTTCCAACGCCGTCGGCATCGCGCTCGTCCTTCAGGCGCCACTGGCCCTTACCATCGTAGCCTTCGCCGCGCGTCTTGAGGATGCCGGGCGTGCCGATCGATTCCATCGCGGCGTCGAGATCGGCGCGGCTGTCGACTGCCGCATGCGGCGCGGGCCGCCCGCCGAGATCAGCGACGAAGCGTTTCTCGATCAATCGATCCTGCGCGACTTCCAGCGCCTTGCGCGGCGGGAACAGGCGATCTTTCGGCAGCGCATCCGCCACGGCGAGCGGCACGTTCTCGAATTCGAGCGTGATCGCATCGCACTGCGCGGCAAAGGCGGCGAGCGCGGGCCTGTCGCTCCAGTCGTTGGTGAAGAAATCGTCGCAGACGGGCGATGCGACATTGTCGCCCTCTGGCGCGAAGCCGACGCAGCGATAGCCCAGCCGCGCGCCCTCGATCGCGAGCATCCGCCCGAGCTGGCCTCCGCCGAGAATGCCGATCGTACTGCCTGGTTTGAGCATCGGATTACCCTTCGGGCCGTTCCGCAACGGCATCGCTGCGTGCCTGGCGCCATGCCTTCAGGCGATCGGCCAGCGCGGCATCGCTCCCGGCCAGGATCGCCGCGGCCAGAAGGCCCGCATTGGTCGCGCCCGCCTCGCCGATGGCCAGCGTGCCGACTGGCACCCCGGCCGGCATCTGGACGATCGAAAGCAGGCTGTCCTGCCCGCTCAACGCCTTGGATTTCACCGGCACGCCCAGCACGGGCAGATGCGTCATCGCCGCGATCATGCCCGGCAGATGCGCGGCGCCGCCTGCGCCCGCGATGATCACCGCGATCCCCTCGCCTTCCGCCGCGCGCGCAAACTCGACCATGCGATCGGGCGTGCGATGGGCAGAGACGATGCGGATATCGGTTTCGACCGCAAGCTCGTCCAGAACTTGGGCGGCGCATCGCATGGTCGGCCAGTCGGACTGGCTGCCCATCACGATAGCGATTTTACCCGCAGCGCTCATTTCAGGCATCCTTGAGATAATAGCGCTCGCCCGAGGGGCGCAGATCGTCGCCGAATTCGTAGACGATCGGCTGGCCAGTCGGGATTTCCAGGCCGGTGATTTCCTCGTCCGAGATGCCCGACAGGTGCTTGACCAGCGCTCGCAGGGAATTGCCGTGAGCGGAAATGATCACCGTCTCGCCCGCCGACAATTGCGGCAAAATCGCGCTTTCCCAATAGGGCAGGACGCGCTCGATGGTGAGCTTCAGGCTCTCGGTCGCGGGCACCGGGATGCCGGCATAGCGCGGATCGCCCGACAGATCGTATTCGCTGCCCTTGTCGATCGCGGGCGGCGGCACGTCGAAGCTGCGGCGCCAGATATGCACCTGCTCGTCGCCATGCTTTTCCCGCGTTTCCTGTTTGTCGAGCCCGGTGAGGCCGCCATAATGGCGCTCGTTAAGGTGCCAGTCCTTGGTCACCGGGATCCACAGCCGGTCGCACGCCTCCAGCGCCAGGTTCAGCGTCTTGATCGCGCGGGTCTGGAGCGAGGTGAAAGAGACCGTCGGCAGCACGCCCTTGTCGCGCAGCAGCTCGCCCGCAGCCTTCGCTTCGGCGACGCCTTTTTCGGTCAGGCCGACATCCCACCAGCCGGTGAAGCGATTGGCGAGATTCCACTCGCTCTGGCCATGGCGCACGAGGATCAGTTTGGTCATCAGCTTGTCCTGGGTATCTGCGAAGAACGCGTGAGCGCCGCTCGTTAGCGTTCGCCCTCGGTTTTGGAAAGCGAAGGGTCCGATTCGCGCGTATCGTCTCCGATCGCGCGCGCCTGCGATTTGCGCCGCCTGAGGTTTTCACGCAGTTTCGCGGCGAGCCGCTCTTCGCGGGTCGCGGAGTCTCCGCCGGTGGTCTTGCCCTTCGTCATTGCGCAACCTTTTGCGGTTAAGCCTCGAAATCGCAAGCGCGGCTTGACTTTGGCGGGCCAACTGCCAATAGCGCGCGCCTCGCCACCGGGTAAATTTCCCGGCGGCCCGGACGCTGCTGTAGCTCAGTGGTAGAGCGCACCCTTGGTAAGGGTGAGGCCGGGAGTTCAATCCTCCCCAGCAGCACCACAATTTCAATAACTTAGCACCGTCGTTCTCGCGATCCATGAAACCAGCATGGAAAACAGGGGTGGACGGACACGGACTTTCTGACCGCATTTTCACGGATCCCATGGTGCTCGTTTGGGCTCGGCATACCGGGGACAATAGGGACAATAGGGACGTTAGGCCCTGCTTGGCTTTACC
The DNA here is from genome assembly GCF_001635685.1 of Erythrobacter sp. HI0063. GTDB lineage: Bacteria > Pseudomonadota > Alphaproteobacteria > Sphingomonadales > Sphingomonadaceae > Qipengyuania. The sequence goes on along the minus strand of NZ_LWFF01000313.1, from coordinate 84,541 downwards.
CCCACCAGATACACGAACAGGGGTTCCGAATCGCAGGGGCCGTGTCTGCTTTGCCATTCGGCCAGCTTTGCTTGGGCGTCATCGCTCGGAGAGACGAGTAGCACCGGACGCCGATTGGAACCGGGTTGCCTGCGCTCCAGCGCCTCCACTCTCGCCACCAGCCTATGCATGAACGCACCCCGGCTTGCGGATCACAATCCGAAGAACGCGGCTGGCCTCGCCAATCGGACCATGCGTTGCCTCATACGCTGCCGTCGCCTGTTCTTCGGTCTGGCCCGCGCGCTGAATAATCGTAAGCCACGACGACCCGCCGCGCTGCCTTGCCTCCAGCGCTGCCACTCGTTCACTCAGGCCGCGCACGGATACGGCCCCCGGTTGTCGTTGTGCCACCATGCATCAAACTCCCTCGCTTCCTGTTCCGTCATTGGCTTGACCGGAGGGCGCGCTGCCAGTTCGGCCCGTTCCGCCTCTGTCAATTCGATCCCAAGCCATTGGCGAATTGCGGGATCGCTCGCGATGTTCTCACCCTTCCGGGCCTCCAGCGCTTCAATTCGCTTAATCAATGTCCTCATGTCTTGGCCTCCAGTTCCATGATGCGAAGTTCGAGATCGGAAACGGTCGCCAGAACCTTATGGGCCGAAAGAAGCGCCATCACGCGCCCACCCTCGTCCGGGGTGACTTCACCCGATGCCACCGCCGAGAGAAGCGCCGACGAAGCCGCCACCGCATCCTGAGCGCTTTCCACCTTTGGCAGGGCGAATGTGACCGGGCTGTCCTTCCGGGCCGGTGCGATCCGATCAAGGCAGAGACGTAGCGCCGTAGTGTCGCCTTCCAGAGCCTTATCGATGGCTGTCCGCGTCAACTTCTCATGCTCCCCCTCTAGCAGCGCCTCTACCGCCAGAGTCGTAGCGTGCCGGGCGCCTACGGGCCTGCCAGCGGGGTTGCCGGATTGGCCGGGCTTGAACGTGCCATCCTGTTTCCGGCCTATTGTTGCAGGTTTCTTCGCCATGCTCAGTCCAATATGAAGCCAGGCGGAGGGGGAGGAATGCCAGCATTCGGATTAGTGAGACCAGCCGAACGCGCACCGCCGAGGACCGGGGCGCCGTAGTAGCCCGGAAATTCCGCGTGGATGTGATCGCCTTCGTTGAGCACCTTCGCGTCTGGATAGGCTTCGCGCACCCGCGCCCCGAGCCAAGACATCGACTTGCCGGGCGGTGGGGCTAGATCGAGCGCCCCGCCGTCGAGGTGCCGACTGTTCGCCGCCGGTCGATAGCCACGCCGCCTCATATCGGCCTGATATTCCGGAGAGCGATAGCCCGAGGTAATCCGGACGCCGGGGATGGCCTGTTGAAGATCCCGGAAGACGTTCACGCCCGCGCTTTCGCCTTCGACCGTGAAACCGGGCGGAGGGGGAGGAATGTCATCCGAGATGGAGGGTCCACTCCGAGACGGCGACGGCTGGTTGAACGATGGCAGCGAGCCCGACGCACCGCGAGCCGGGAGCGCATAGGTCATGTCGTCCAGCACGCCCCGCGCCGCCTTGCGCGCCGCCGTGATCGCTTTCTTTGCAGCCTTGCTTTTCCCGCCATCGTCGAGCCGCTGATATTGGTCGCTCGCGATTAGCCCGAGGAGGCTATTGTAGGTAAGCCGCCCCGCTATTTCGGAATAGCGATCATATTCCTCAGGCGTGTAATCGACCTTTTCGCCGTCTTCGTTGTATTGCTTGCCCGGCGCGTTGACCGACTTCCCGATACGCAGCATTTCCGCAACGACAGGATCGTTCCTCGCCTGCGATTGCCAGAACGGCGAGAGGAAATCCGGTCCGAGGCTGTCCGTCCCCACCACTTCGCCGAACACATCGCGGCGAGGCATCAGTTCATCCGTCATGCCCGGCACGCGCGCCTGTATTGCTTCGCCGACGCTTTCGCGCTTGCGAGCAACGGGATCGATCGCACGCGCCACGCCCGCCACACCAGCCGGCACAGCGAACGAACTGGCCACTCGCTCGATCCAGTTTCCGGCATAGCGGCCCGGATCGCTCAGCGCTTGAACGAAATCGGACATTCCGGAAAGCCAAGTCTTGCTAGCAAGGTTGGACATGATCGAGGCGGTCAGCATGGTGGCCTTATCGTCTTGCTGGCGCTCGCTCAGGCCTTCCGGAAGCGTTGCCATATCCGCCGCAACACCGATGGTGGTCGAGAGAGGATCGAGGCGGGAATAGCTCACATAGCGGTCGCCGATCTTGATCGAGTAGGGTTGCCAGCCGTCCGCATAGAGCAGTTTGGCCTTGTTCGCATCTGGTGGCCGTCCGCCTGTGATTCGGCCATCCAGCGCCGCTTCATACATCACCGCAGCCAAGCCCGAACCGAGCATGACGCGAGCAAGCGCCATATCCCGACGCTCGCCACCGGCCCGGAAATCGGCGCGCCATTCGCCAAGCAAAGGAGCCGCAATAGAGCGCTCTGTTGCGAACTTCATCAGATTGATCGGTGTTCGCACAAACGGAATAACCACCTTCGCCGCGATGTTGTTCGAGGCGATCCGGGAAACCGACGAACCGATTTCGCCCAGCTTGTTTTGGAAAGTCAGATAGCGGCCATATTCCATGGCGCGCTCAAGCATCGCGTCCGGGGGATCGCTCACAAGCTCTGCAATACGCTCCGCAGCAGCATCGCCCCGCAAGCCTTCGCGCGAAGCCTGACGCGTGGCCAGTGCGTTCAATTCCATGCGCCGGGCAATGCCTTTGAATAGCTGATCCTCAGCCGTAAGCAGCCGGGTAGGCACGCGGATAATCTCGCCCTTCAAACCCTCGATGGCCTTGAACTCGTCGCCCTCAACCTTGCTAACGAAGTCGTCGGCATCCCCACTCTTGAGCGCGCGGGCGAACAGGCGGACACCCTCTTTCGTGCCCTGTAGCAGGCCGATTGCCCTCGCCCCCACTTCGCTCGCAAGAATGCGCTCTTTCGCATTGTCGCGCCCTACGGCGCTACGCACGGCCCCGATTGCCGCCCCGGTCGCATACTCAGGGACCTGAAGCATGGCCGTTACGCTGTTTGAGACCATGTTGACGATATGGGTTGGCGGATTGGAGAGGAGGAAATTGATATACAACTCCCCGATCTTCTGGCGCCATTTCGGCTTAGCGGCCTTGGCGGCAAAGGCGTTGAACTTGCCCGGCCCCAATTCGATCGCCTCTAGGATCGTATCGGCGGCGTCCTTCAATCCTTTCTTGCCGCCACCGGCACGAACGAGCGCGTTCAGAACATCGGAGCGTAGAGCTCGAGCGCTGGCGGATTGCTTGAATTGCTGTAGCGCCCGGCCAGCCTCAGCCGTCATGCCCGCGACCTGTTCCTGAATCGCAGCGTGGCGCATCCACTTCCGGCGGAACTCGGCAAGCGCCTCCTCGCCCGGATCGTCCATTCGCTGGATCGTCCGAGCCGCGTTCACCAACTCATTGCCGGATTTGGCGAGTATCTGGCGCGCGGCAAGCGCCTCTTCCGCATTGAAAGCTTGCCCTTGGCGACGGGATAGGAGCTGTTCCGGCGTCATGTTGAGATCGGCCGCAAGTCGTTCGGTCTCCGCTTGGGTGATCCGGCCCCGCTTGGCGGCGTCGAAGCCTACCTCCCGCTCTGTGACGGCGAGAGCGCGGCGAATATCCTGCGGGCTTTCCAACCGGTCGAGATTGATGTTCCCGGCACGCTGGACGGCATCGGCTGGCCATTCCTCGTAGGCCTGGACAGGCGGGAACGGCATCGCGTCGGCAGGTTGCGAACGATCGGTAAAGACCCGCCCGCCATCGCTTAGCTGTTCCTCCAGCCCGATACGTTCGGCACGGAGATTGTCGAAGGCGTCCAGCTCTGCGAAATCATCGGGCCGAAAGAGCCTGCCGGACCCGCCGTTGTAGGTTTCGCCAAGGGCTTCAAGGAAGGTGGCCACATCGGGGCGATCTTCACCCGGAAAATAACCGGCTTCCCACGCCGACAGCGCCGCGTCGTCGAACGTCATGCCTTCAGGATCGAGCAGGGGGCCGAACCGCGTTTCTTGCCCCACGAAGTCGAGCCCACGGCGCGCGGCGTTCGAGGTGATTCCCATGCTCGCCAACTCTCCGCCCTGATCGCGCAGCCCGCCAAGGGAGCGAACATAACCCACCAGATCGAGCGGCCCGACCTTCGGAACGTCTTCCCCTCGCCAATTGCGGACAGAGCTTCGCGTGAGAGAGCCCGTCTCGCTCACCGGCTTTGCATCGACGTAGCGCCCCGCAGCAATCCCAGCCGCTTCCTCCACACCATCGACAAAGTTCGACGGCATAGGGAGCATATCGCGCGGCTGGATATTGGCCGCCGAGGACATGAGCTGCGCCCGGCTGGTGGGATCGAGCAGGCGGCGCGGCGAACCGAGCGGAGGTGACGCCATCGAGAGCGAAGGCATCGGATCGCTGGCCATCGCTTGCGACGAGGGGGGATCGAGAACGAAGCCAGCGGGCGGCGGGGGAATGTCGTCCGCCGGGCCTGCCAGATCGGCAGCGGTGAACCCATCGGCACTATCACCGGCACGCCCAGCACCCGAAGGCCGGTCCAGCGTGAAGCCAGCCGGGGGCGGGGGAATATCGGCAGAAGCATCGCCCGCCGCGCGAGCAGTCAGATTGCCGCCGCGATCCGTTACGGCACGGACGCCACGCGACACCAGCGGAGCAAGGGCCTCGACCGCCTTGCCTAGTGCAGGCTCTGCAATCGCACCGATGGGGGCACCGATGGCCGCACCCTTCAGGCGATCCGTGACCGTTCCGTCAGTGCTGAGGAAACCACCGGCCCCGCCCCATGCCGCGCCGACCTTGGCCATTTGCGGAACAGTGCGAGCCCCCGCGCCCCATGGCAGGACAAAGCCCGAAGTGAGCCCGCCCGACAATTCGCCAAGCGTAGAAGCCACCGGGTAATTCGTCTGGTCATAGGACAGCGTGGCGGCGTTCTGGCGCTGATTGTTCGCCCAGATATCCGCAAGGCGTCGGTCGCTGTTGAAGACGCTTTCCCGTCCCGGCGTCCCGCCCAGCGTATCGACCACGGCCCCGAGTTCATCCAGACCACCAGCAAGGAAGCCAGAGGCATATTTGCGAATGCCAGCGCCCAGCGCTTCGCCCCCGCCGTCGATCATAATCGGCGGTGCAGCCGCGTAGCCAATCGAGGGAGTCACATCCCCGCCCGCGTCTCGCTCCGCCACCCATGCGGCTAGGTCTTCGGGCCGCGTCGTCTCGTAGCCGTTCGCGGACAGGAAGCCGTTGATTTGCTCGAGCGTCCCCGTTTTCAGCAGGCCGAGATATTCGCGCTCTTTCTCAGGCGGAAGACCCGTTTCCGGAGTGGGCGTGTCGAAGAATTGCGCCACAGTCTCGCGCGGCACCACGTAACCGGGATCTTTGCGATAGTCCGCAGGGTCCTGTGCGAACGTGCCGTGCATCCCCTGCCGGTTCATGCGCGCCAGCCGCTCAGCCGTCACGTAACCGCTCAGGCGTTCGGGGTCTCCCTTGAGATAGTCGGGCGCAGCGAGGCCATAGCCGCTACGCAACACCGAAAGGCCAGCATCGCCCGCGCCGGTATCGAGCGGTGCCACGGTTCGACCCCATGACTGGCCCGCGACAGGCCCGAGCGAGACAGGGCCACGGCCTAGCGTGTCCTGAAGCTGTTCCTGCGCCTGCCTGCCGATCGGCACCGTCGAGCCATCGCGCAGATAACCCGGTTGGCTGAGTTCGGGAGCATCGACGCCGAGCATTCGCACGCGCGTGTCGCCATCGCGAACCGTGTCCCCATCGGTCGCAACAGGATCGTCGAGAACGAACCCTTCCGGCGGAGGCGGCACCGACGCCGTAGGCTTGCGCTTCTTTGTTCCGAACAGCCCTCGTTCGGGCGGCGGAGGACTATCGAGCTTGAAACCGGGAGGCGGGGGAGGAATGCTCACCGAGCCGGAACCCACGCGCTGCCATTCCACTCGATCCGATTGCCCTTCGCGTCGGTCGCGGTGCGCCCTCCACTAGCAGCCCTGCCCGAACGGCCAGCGCTAGGCGTCTGGCGCAACGTCATGCGATTGGCTTGGCGCGTGCCCTCCATCGCCGCCCGACCCGACTGGCGCAGGTTTTCCAGCGAGACGCGGTTGTCCTGGCGATAGGCTTCAAGGCCCCGATCATTGGCAGTGCGAGCGTCGTCCATCGCCAGATCGCGTTCGAACGCGGAAGGCCCCGAACCCCGAAGAACATAGTCCTCAAGCGCCGCGTTCCATTCTTCCGACCCGCGCTCGAAGCCGAGGCTATCGGCGTAGATTTCCCCGTCTTGACGACCGCGATAAAGCTCCGTCGTCTCCCCCGTCATCGGATCGTAGGCCAGCCGCGAACGACCGATCGTGTAGGGGTTGGCTGCGCGCAGATCGGCTTCGTTCTGGCGCTCGTAGGCGTCATGCTGCCAACCTGCGATCTGTGCCGCCGCTTCCCGCTGACGGTCCTCGAAAGCGTTCCGGCGGTTCACGATGTTCTGCACCGCGTAGCCCTGACCACCACCGGCACCCGCAAGGCCATCGCCCAAGATCGCCAAGGCAATCTGCCAATCCTTCGGTTTCTTATACTCGCCGACCATCGCCTTCATCGCCGCGTCGTAATCGAACGGCTGGCGCATCGAAGCGCCGAGGGGCCCAGCCTGTTGCACAGCGCGTTGCGGCGCGCGTTCGATGTTCGCTCCCAGCGTCGAGCCGTCCGAGGCCACCGACCAGTGATTGCCGAGCCCGCGCGCTGGCATTGCCTGACCCTCTGGCATCGCCGCCGGTTCCCCAGCCATAGCCATTGCTGGCACACCCTCAGGCGCAGGGGTGCCGTTCGGATCGATTGCGGCCATCAAGCTGCGGCGAGAACCGAACAGGCCGGGCCTTCCCCGAGGAGGAGGCGCGACGGAAAGCGATCCGGGATAGTTTTCGCGAACGGGCATAGCAGTCATATTGTCCCCCAAGGTGTCAGGCTTCGGCCATCATGCGGCTGATTGTCTGTGCGATGGCGACGTTCTCCGGCGCCGACTTGCTCACGATGCTTTGAAGCCACTGGTCGGCATCGGGATTGCCTTCGTCCGCCATTGTCGAGACGAGCGCGATGGCCTCGCCATTCAGGCTGGCGCGATACTCGGTTTCATCCGGCCTCATGCTGTCACTCGCCAACGCAAGCATTTGCAGCAGCTCGCCGCGTGCCTCGTCCCCACCCTGCGATGCTGCCAGCCGGGCGAAGCACAGACCATCCAAGAGGCTCTGCAAATCGCCTTCCGTGGCGAACCGCTGGAGGCCAAAACGCGCAAGCTCCCGCTGCGCATTCACATCGCCTTGCGCGGCCAGCTTCAACGAAGCGTAGGGATTGACCCCGCTCACTTCGCCGGAACCCACGCCGAACCGTTCCACTGGACCTTATTCCCGTTGCCATCGGTTGCGGTGCGCGTGGTTTGACGCCCGCCCCTCGAAGCTGGATTGAGATCGCGATAGGAAGGTTGCCCCCGCAGCGCCGAACGATTGCGCTGCCTCGCATCTTCCAGCCCGAGCCGGTTGCTCTGGCGCTCCGCCTCCAGCGCGATACGGGCCGCGTTGCGAATGGTCTCTAGGTCGCGATCATACTTGAACGCGGTCGGGCCGTTCCCGCGAAGAACATAGTCCTCGACTGCCACGGAGTAGGCATCGGACCCCGGCTCCAGCCCCTTCGAAGCCGCGTAGGTCTCGAAATCCTCCGGTGCGTCGTAAATCCGCGTGCTGGTGCCGGTGGCAGGATCGTAACGCACCTGATCGGTATTGCCCGAAAGGAACTTGGGTTCATTCCGCTTCGCCGCTTCCCGGTCATCCTCGCGCTTCCATTCGAGCGCGGTCATCTGCGCATCGCGGTTGCGAACGTCCCACTCCCGGCCAGCCGAACCGATGTTGCCCATCGCCTGCATCGCCATCGCTTGGTTGCCGGAAGCCGCCATCAGGGCAGGACCGACGATAGCGGCGATCTTCTGCCCGGTGGACATTTTCGGACGAGGGCCGAGCAGGCCGGTCAGGATAGCCCCATAATCCGGCTGGTCGCCCAGCATGACAGCATTGTCAGGAAGACGCTCGCCCTGAATTGATCCGTCCGGCAATTGGAAGCGCGCCATGCTACCGTTCGAGGTGGGATCGAGCGAACCGCTAGCCGTGACACTCTTGAGGATAGCACCGCCTGGACGAACCGCGTCCGCCCCACCACCGAGCGGGGGGTTTACTTCCCAATTGGGACGCGCGGGCAATTCGCCAGTGTCGGACTGGAGCCCGAGAACGGCAGCGATCGAACGCCCACGCGGGCGGGTGGCTTGCATCAGCATGTGAGGGCGCCTTTCGCATGATCGCGCAATTCCCGCGCGACGGTGAGAGCTTTGGGAGTGAGGTTGTCGGCAGTGGAGGCGAGCATGTCGGCAATCTCGTCGTCGCCATCGTCTGCCATGAACTCGGCAATCGCGACGGCCTCCCCACTGGCCATGTCGGCAAGGTCGCCTAGGCCAGCTTCGCGCAGAGCCGAGGCGTGTTGTTCGAGAAGATACAGGAATGCGAGCCAGTCTTGCCGATCACCTCGCGCCGCAGCAGCCAGCCGGGCGTAATCAACCGCGCGGGCGTAGGCGATTATCGCAGGCTCAACACCGGCGAGACCGCGTTGATGGTGAAGACCCGCCAGCTCCGCAAAGCCTCGCGCATCCCCGCGAGACGCAAGCTCGTGGATCGATTTCGCAGGCGTGGCGGCAATGTCGAAAGAGGGCGCAGGATCGCACAGACCCACATGATCGCGAACTATGGAGCGCAGATATTCGGAGACCGAGCAACCGGCCTTTTGCACGCGATGGGCCAGCGCCTCCGCAAGGGGGGCACCGGCCCGGAAAGAAAAACGCGCGTCTTGCATCTTGGCCCCTCTGTCATCACGACGATGGGTTGCGACCGACGATTGCCAATCACGGGGCTGGCGGTATCACAGAAAGGCGCGTTGGTCAAGTGTCAGACGCCGATTGCCCGAATCATTCGTTCCCGGCATGTTCTCGCCAATGGGAAGCAAGAACCTCCGATCGCTGCGCGACTTCATCCGCCACAAGTTCAGCGTTCGGGTCGAATGCCAATGCGGGAGGGTGCGCCTGATCGATCCGAGGCGGTTGCTGGATATGGTCGAGGAACGCGGCTGGTCCGCTCACAGCCTGGACGGCATCGCGATGCGGTTGCGGTGCGAGAAGTGCGGCCAGCGGCCTAAGCACATGGGGCCGGGGCTGGAGGGCAGACGTTAGCCCAAACCTAAGGCGAATTGATTATGAGCCCGACTAAGCCAGCGTTATGAGATGCCCTTCAATCGAAAGGTCAAGGAAGGGGCGATTGAACTCCAAAATACATAAATATCTGATAGAAAATGAAAAACGATGTAGCTGCGGTTGCTAAAAGAATGAAGCATACCATCAGCATGCTTGAAAGGTTTGACAGAAATTGCTCTCTGTTTTCTGACTCCTTGCGCTTCCGCTCCTGCGCCCTTTCTTCACGTTCTTTGAGCTGCACCTGCCGATAGGTGGTGGCCCTTTCACTTGCGTCCTTCAGTTGGATGACCGAAACTTCGTCCTGCAACCTGCGAAGGCGATGGCGGATGTATAAGGCTTTAGCTTTGCTCTCGTCAGCCTCAGCTTCGGAAAATGCTTTGAGCCAAATGGCACGATCCATTTCCTTCTGATCGAGCTCGTATGAAATTCTCTCGAGAAGTCGGTGCTCTAGTTCCCGCTCGCTTATCGTCTTCGCGCGGTAACCTCGGGACAAATTGCCGAGCAGTTCACGAAGGTTTTCAATCATGCACCTGTCCTGAAAATGTGTTGTAAAGCTTCATCGGATATTCGAAGCCACGTACGGCTTGATCTCGACATTCGTAAAGCAGATATCGCCGCCAATTAGTGGGTAATTGCGTGACAGCATTCCGCCTTCAAGGTAAGCCGGTCTCTCCGACATACCGGTTGCTCCCGGCGGTGTCGGCGAAGGCGCAGCCGACGTGCGACCCGATTCGGCTGCGCCTTCATCTGCGCCCCGTTCTGGATCACATCGCCAAACGCTCCTGGCCGGAGTGAAATCAAATGCTAAAGCGCCCGTCCGGCACCCCGCTGAAACTCCCCGGGGTACGGCGAGGGCGCGTCCGTTGATGACACGACAATGGACGCGCCTTCATTGCCGAAGCTAGACGACGATTCCCCGTTGAAATGATGGCGGTAAGAAAATGAGCCCCGTCCGGGGTTCCGCTTCCGAACGGGGCTCTGGGTCGCACGTGGGGGATTAGCCACTTGATCCAATCTTCCCAGAGCAGTTACTAGAGGAAGATGGTTAACATCAGGTGCAAGGCGTTGGCGTGATCGCGCGGCGTCCACGCGGTGCATCAAATGTTAGCGCTGTCCTACACGCGCTCAATCTGCCTATCTGCCCGAATGCGCAAACCGACGCCGCTCGACTTGGAGTTCACCATTGTGCTGTTCCTGGTGATCGCGCCGCTAGGCTACATGGCGATGCGGGCGATCCTCTGGCTATTCGCATGAGGAAGCGCGACGGCTACAAGGCAGGTGCTACAGGGAAGATCGCCGCCGTGATCCTGATCGGTGCGCTTGTGTGGGCAGCGTGGGAGTTCGGTTTGCTAGAGGCCATCGCGGACCTCTCGACTATGCCGCTTGCGCCAAACACGTTGAATTAGCCAAGTCCGACGCCAAGCGTTCGGAGTTCTCTTGGTGTATCATCATCGATGGCCCAGCCGTCGCTATGGACCGTTCCGACGATCAAGCGCATAATGTGACGATGCACAGAACCGCAGCGCTCGCCCTCTTCTCCTTGGCTATCGCAGGGTGCGCCGCCGAGCGTGAGGTCAGCCCCAATATCGGCGAGGCGGTCGAAATGGTCCTTTGCGCCAGTAGCGAAGAGGAGCGCATTACAGGGCTGTCCATGCTGGCGGACGAAGCGAGCCTTGCCAATTCGGACGACAGTATCGGGGACCTTGTGAGGCAGTATGCCGAGGAGGCAGAATGTCCCGTTCAGACGGTGCCCCCGCCGCCGCCCGGCTACTTACTTGATGAAGGCTGAGGCGGAAAATTTATCGCTCGAACGACCGCCGCCACCTTCAGAAGTAGGGCCGCGTCTTGAGGAGCGAAGTTGTCTACGTCCTCCGCAACCTTGATTGAGGTGAAGCCCCCCATCCCCTGCCAGAGTTTTGCGCCTCTCTGACCTCTCAAGCCCAGTAGCCACTGATCGAAGGGTGGAAGCTCCTCGTTCGGCGTATCCTCCCGAAATTGCTCGTACATCAGGCGCACAGCCTCAATCACATCATCGGGAGTGACGCACTCCGCGAGGCGTTTGCTTTTTCGTTTCTGATAAGCGGCCTGCCGCTCTGCGTTGGTTCTTGCCATGAGCGCTACCTAACGCCGCAAGCTAGAAATGGCAATGCCGTTATATAACGCTTGATCCGATTAACCATGTCCGTTATATAATGCTCAGCCAAGGCATTCCGCCAAGGCGGTGACCGGTGAAGCGGCAACTTCAACCGGCCACCTGTTCCAACCCTTCCGTAAAAAGGGCAAGACATGACCAACACTACCACCACCCCCGCCAGCACGCAAAGCGCCTTTGACCGCGCGATAGCCGATTACGGCCACGCCCGCGCCGCACTGGACGCGCTGCCCGTCGAAACCACCAGCAGCGAAGTCGAACAAATCGCGATGGACGCGGTTTACACGGCTGAGCGCCGCCTTCTTCGTCAAAGCCCTCAGAATGTGAGCGATGTTCGCGCGATGGCGGAAATCGTGTGGGCCGATCCGGACAGCATTCCGTGCGAGGACAGTATTGCAGCCGTCCTGAATGGACTGCGCAAGCTCGACGGCAAGCCCTCGCGCACATTCAGCGCCACGGCGTGGTTGGTGCAGTTCGAGCGCCTTGGTGGCGGCTGGACCGATGTAGAGGGCGAAGTTTCCTTGCTTACGCCAGTCCCGACCAATGACGGCTTGAAATCCTTGCTCTGGCAACTCGACACGACCGGCGGGCGCGAGCAAGTCAAGGCCGCGATCCGGAGCAAGTCCGACGCCGTCAGCGCCGTTGTAGCCCCTACCGATTGGGATACCCTTTGCCGTAATTACGAGAGGGCGAAATCCGCCGTGGACGCACACCATGCGATCGGCAATCCGCATCCATTCGGAAGCGCAGAGTGCAACCTCCAAGAAGCGACGATGGAAACGCTGGCGACAGCGCAGGGTGACGCCTTCACGGCCTTGATGTTGTTTCCGGCGCCTAATGCCGCTGCACTGGCCTACAAGCTCGCCACGCAGCTTACCTTCCTTGGCGGTGACCAATGGCATGAAAGCTCTGCCATCGCGAAGCAGCTCGCCGCCGACGCCGCTAGCCTCCTTCCGAAGGTTGCTTGATCGTGGGCGCGCAGATCATCGGGGGGCCTTCGGGCCTCCCGTCCGCCGCCTTGCTCGATAGCGCAGTTCGCCGCCTGTCACGTGATGCACTGGCAGACCTATGCGAGCAACTTATTGACCGGCTGGATGCATGGGATGGGGACCCCGACCTAGAGCCCGATGGCGATGAACTGGACGGCACCGGCGCCGAGGACGATCATCAAACCGGCTGCGAAGGGGCAATGCCCTACCCCGGCTGTCCGATTGCAGATCCCGGCGAGGATGCCGATAGCGACTATTGCACCGCCAGCGATGACCGAGGCAGCAGCGGGCCGAACGCCCTGTTTCCCGGCTTCAATGCCTTCAAGCAAATCGAGTTCGAGGACGATTGCGAACGCTGGCACCAGCCGGTTATCTTCGACACCGCCTAGCTGAATATCCGGCCTCTTTTTTATTGACCCGTCGCTTCCCCGGAGGCGGCGGGTTTTCTCGTCTGTGCAACGGCGCGCCTCGCGTATTTACCGCGTATTTACGCGGGGCCGCTCCACCGGTTCGGCCATGCCGCTCCCGTTTTTTCCCGTATTATCGGGAGCAGCGGGATCGGTTCGACCTCGTCAAGATCGGCCGATTGTGGATTGCTCAGGCGTAGAGGCGCGATGTCCATTTTGGGTGCGCGAAATCGAGCACCAATAAGTAACACTACACCCCTCTCCCCCTGCCTCCCCCCTGAACACCATCGGGGCCAAATTGATCGGCGAACCGAAACAGCGCAGGACCGACGCCCTTGATGGCAGGGCGGATCATCACGACGAAACCGTTATCGACCAGAAATTGGCGCGCGGCGGTGAACTTCGGACGGGACCATTCACCATCCGGCAGGTGTTTCCGCCATTCGTTGGCGATGCAAAATTCGCGACCCCAGTGATTGCGCTTGAGCAGCCAGTAAAGGTAGCTCGCATCAGCACTTGCAGCCAGATTATCGAATGTCGGCGTCGGCACCTGCACGAACGTATCTCCCGCGAAGCCATTGCGGCCTTCGATGTGACATTGCCAAGCACTCCCTGCCACCCGTCCAACTTCGTCGGCTGGCAAAGGCGACCATTCTCCGCTTTCGTTTAGCGATCGAGCGAAGCGTTGCAGGCTATCGAGCGATTGGCAGGAAGGCGCAGCCTTCATGCACGCGATCCAAAGCGAATTGTTCCGCTGCCCCTCCCCTATCGTGTCCGACTGCGCCGCTTGCTCGACGTCATCATTCGCCACCGCATCGGGCAATCGCATTGGCGGGAGATTGGCCAGATCGGCAAGCGAGCCTTCGAGAAATTCATACTGGCCCGCGCTGCTACGCGAAGGAGGCGCAACGGCGAAACCGCCTCCCAAAATGTCGATTGGTCCATCGAACCCATCGGCTCGAATTTTGCGCTTCTCGCCATTGTGGCGATACCACGCATGAAACTTGCCCGAGGCCGTGCGAATGACGACAGGAGATCGACCGAACCGGGCGAAGGCATCTCCCAAGAGGCTTTCGCGAGCCTCGTCCACATCGAGGACGGTGACACCGTTCCGGGAACCGCACGCGAATCCCAAGGCATCCACCGCAGGGAATTTGAGCGCCCATTGCTTGGACGCCCTGCACCCGGCTTTCAGATAATTTCCGACAGCGGGGCGCTTGGCGATCCCATCGACAGGAAAGGTGGCTATCCCAGCTTCCGCATAGGCTGGCTGCCATTCGGCGAAGAGGCCCATATCATCCCCCCGCCTTCAACAGATCGACCTTTCGCCGACCGAGGACGAGGCGAAGACCGCCCATCATCCCGCGAGCGTCCCGAATATCATCGAAGCGCTGTTCTTCGGGATAGTTCGGATCGGGCGGATCGAGGCGAATTACAAAAGCACCCGCCCCGTCCTGCGACAGCGTTACGGTGCCGCGATCCATCACGCGGCACCGTCGGCTGGAGCGGTGACACTGTAGGCCATCACCCGACAGCCGAGCCCGCCTTGCCGCTTGCCGACCTCGAACAGCAGCTTGCGCTTTACCAGCTCCCCGGCGCGTGGCCGGATCACATGGACGGGAAGCCCTAGGTCATTGGAGATTTGCTCCGGGATGGCCCCAGCCACCCCGTAGGGCGTCCATGCAGCAATCATTTGCCGATGGCGGCGGGCAAGTGTCTCCGTGACCTCAGATGCGGCTTCCGCGCTATTCTGGCGAGCCGCCGCGCTGTGCCCTTTGTGCCCGGCAGCGGTGCCCCTACCATAGTGCTTGGGATCAACCATGTTCCGAGCCCTCCCACTCAACACCGGCTTGCTCAGCCAACTGAGAAAACCAATGGGCCTGTTTTTCCGTCAACGGGCGCGGATCGGCCACGCATTCCCCTGCGAAGGAACCGGCGCGACGAGTGAGGCGGACGCCGCTGTTCAGGATCGCCAAGGCGGCAATGCGAAGAGGATGGTCAACCACGGGCGCCTCCCACCTGGGCGAGTGCCTTGCGCAGCGCTTCCGCAGCCTCAGTCTTGGACAGTGGCTTGGGAGAGAACAGACCGGCCCGGCGCTTCGCCGCCGTGAAGGTCCGCGCACCGGCAATGATCCATTCGGCGAAGGCATAAACCCCTCCGCGACGGTCAGGTGTTTCGCAGGGAAGCGAGTCCACCAAGACCCGCACGGCGGTGTTGCGGACGCCCAGCTTAGGCTTGCGCTGACGCTCGATTACAGGGCGCGCGAGCGCCGAAAAAGTCTCTTCCATGTCGTTTCCTTCTCGCAGAGCTGCGAAAGGAAATCGTCGCCACAGGCTTGCGCGAAGGCATTCGCTCCGCTAAGTCCATGGTGCTAACCGACCATTTCCAGACGCAGTATTGAGGCCGTCCCACACCATCGGGGCGGCCTTTCGTTTTGGTGTAATGATGCTGGATCAAGCCGCCTCAGGCCGGACGAGCTTTGATCCGTCAGCGTAGGCCCGCAGGTCTTCCAGAGAATAGAACCGGCGACCTCCAACGAGGTGCGACTTCGGGCCAACCCCGAGGCGATGCCACTCGGCCAGCGTCTTTGGCCGGAAGCCGAGAAAGCGAGCAGCTTCGGCACGGCTCACCCTCCCGTCAGGCGTTGCGACGACTTGCATTGCATTATCTCCTTTCGTTCCTTCGGCATACTGCAATGTCCATGCAATACCACTAAGCGCCTTGACCGCCAAGAGCGCTGTCGCGTATGTATTGCGGAAACCCCCGAAGGATTTTGATTTGAGCAAGAACAAGGGTGGACGGCCCGCGCATCACGACGGCGAGACAAAAAAGGCTGCAATCGCGGTTCGTACTGCGCCGAGTGTTCGCGATGCGCTTAAGGCCGCTGCGGATGAGAATGGTCGCTCGATCACCCAAGAGGTCGAAAAGCGTTTAATCGTCAGCTTCGAGGCGGACGGGGGCCAACGTTCTTCCGAAACAGAGCGCCTTCTGGCGAAATTCGCTGCTGAGATCGCAGAGATTGAACAGATGACCGGCAAGCGTTGGCACAAGGATCGAAAAACTGCTGGCGCGGTGTTGGAGATGTTTCGACGGTTGCCCAATCATCTTGTGAGAACTGACGACCCCTACGACGATGAGTTCGTAAGCCGGACGTGGGATGCGCTTTACGCAGCCCGCCAGGAAACCCTGAAGCTTATGGAACACCTTCGCGATTTCGGAATATCGCCTTGGGAACAGTCCTATATGAAAGGCAGGTTATTCGGAAATTCTAGCGCGACACCCCGCCGACCAGAAGGTCAGCTAGGGGGCATTTTGGGGCGATTAGCGGGTGTCGCCGACATGGACCGCCGGGAGCTAGGACGGTGGCGCGAACGAGAGCAACTTGAGCGTCTGGAGCTGCCGCCCGAAGCGAAGCGACACGCACTCGCTCTGATCGAGCTATTGGAAGGTGCTGACGAACGAGAGTTATCAGCAAACGAAGCCCATTCCGAAGCTATCGCACCCTATCTCCAAGCTGAGGAGGAAGGACGGACCCTCTATCGAAGCTCCAAACGGCGAGCCGCGGAAATGGCGGTGGCAAGAGGTGACGACTTCTCGATAAGTGACCTCTTCTAGTGGCCCTCCGTTTCGACACCCTCACTCGTCCAGCCATCCGAAACCTAAAGCCCGGTGACCGCCTGACCGAACACGGCATCACAGCTTGGCGGCAGGCGAGCGGCGATGTTCGCTATTCGGTCAACATCATGGTCGATGGACAGCGCATCCATCGCGTCATTGGCCGCGAGAGCCAAGGCACCACCCGCCAGCAGGCCGAGGACGCCATTGCAGCCTTTCGCACCAAGGCCCGCGAGGGAACGCTAGACCTACCCGAGCGCCGCAAGCGCCATCGGTTGTTCAAGGAAGCCGCCGAGGACTATCTAAAGCGGATCAAGGGCCATCCGAAGCACGGCAAGAACCTCCCCCGCAAACAGGCCCATGTGCGCGACAAGCTCGCCCCGTTCTTCAAGTCTGCCCGGCTGGATCGTATCGAGGACGAGCAGATTGCGGCCTTTGTCGAGCAGCGAACCGGCGAGGGCGCCAGTAAGGCCACGATCAACCGCGAGCTATCGACGCTCTCCCACATGCTCAATCGCGCGGTGGAATGGAAATGGGTCAGGACCAAGCCCCGGATCGACAAGTTCGGCGAGACGCGGAAGCAGATCGAGACGCTGACCGATACCGAGCGGGCCGCGTTGATGCGTGCAGCGATCGGCGACCAAGATCCCGCTACATGGCTTTTCGTGGCCATCGCCATGGGTAGCGGAATGCGGCACAGCGAGATTTTGCGGATCAAATGGGAACAGGTCGGTTTCGACAGTCTCCGCATCCATATCCCGCAGGCGAAGGCCGGGACGCGCGAGCAGCCTATCCTATCGAGCCTCGCCACGCGGCTCCGGGACGAATGGCAGGCACGAGGCCGTCCGAAGGGTTGGCTCTTCCCCACCAGCCGGGCGGATGCGAAATCCGAACATCGCACGACCATGAGCAAGCAATTCGCCCGGACGGTCGAACGGGCAGGCTTGGACCCGGACAGGGTAACCCCCCACATCCTGCGGCACACCCTTATTACCGAACTCGTCAAGAAAGGCGTGGACCTTCCGACGATCCAGCGCGTGAGCGGCCACAAAACCTTGCAGATGGTGTTGCGCTACACCCAGCTCGCGGACGCCCACGTTGACGAATCGGTTAGCAGCCTGGACGCCAGTTTCTCTGACGCAATTACACCAGAGTTACACACGGCCCCGAAAATCGCTTCGCTGGCGAACGCCCGAGAGCGGAAAAAAGCCTAATAATTTCAGTATGGTGCGGATGGCGGGACTCGAACCCGCACGCCCAAAGGACAGGGGATTTTAAGTCCCCGGCGTCTACCATTCCGCCACACCCGCCATGGGTCATCGCCTAGCGCGCGGGCGCGATGGCCGCAATCTCGCGTATGGGCGCGCGCCTATTCTTCGTCGTTGAGGGCGCGGCGCATTTCCTTGCCGGGGCGGAAATAGGGCACGCGCTTGGCCGGAACGTCCACCGATTCGCCGGTACGCGGGTTGCGCCCGGTGCGCGCCGCGCGCTCGCGCGTCGAGAATGCGCCGAAACCGCGCAATTCCACGCGGCCGCCTTCGGCCAAGCGTTGAGCGATCTCATCGAAGAATATATCGACGACCTGTTCGATCTCTTCGGATTTGAGGCCAGGATTGTCCTTGGCAAGCGTATTCAGCAATTCGGATCGTATCATCTAATGCTCCCGGCGTGCCAGGATGGCCCCACCCATGCCCGTAATTTTCGCGACCCATTGCAACACCGCGCCCGGATCTTTGCAAGCGACCCGCTCGGCGTTTCCCGCGCTGATACGCATTGCATACGCGATTTGCAATCGCCTGCGGCCTAGGATGACGCGTTGGCAGAGCTCGCGCTGTCTCAGGCTGGCGAAAGCAGATCCTCGGCGTCCAGGCCAAGCCGATCGATCCGTTCGCGGATCGCGGGCCATTCCTCTTCGACGAACTGGCGCCGCTCGGATGCCTTGAGCCGCTCGGTCGCGCCTTCGACCACATACATGCCCACACCGCGCTGCACTTCTACCAGCCCATCCGTCTGAAATTGCTGATAGGCCTTGGCAACCGTCAGGGGATTGGCCCCCTGTTCCGCCGCCAGCGCGCGCACCGATGGAAGCATCGCGCCTTCGGCATAGCGCCCATCGAGGATCGCGGCGGCGATCAGGTCGCGCAGTTTGAGATAAACGGGTTTTGACTGGCTTTTCATCGCGGATCCCAATGGCTGGCGACCGATTGCTGCATCAGTGCCATAATACAGCGTGGCGCGCAAGGTTCCCGTACTTTACGCAATTTTGTACGCCGTGGGCATCCCTAACTCCGAAGGGAGTGCCTCAGGCCGATACGAAATCTGTTGCCGCTGTAACTAAGGCTTCACATGCGCGCCGAACCCGTTAGGTTGCGCGTTTCTTCGGGGAGGAGCGGTCGCGCAACGTCGCAGTGCGCTCCGAAAAAATTAGGGATACGGGATACTCATGGTCGAAGGTGCCTTTTTCACATTCGGTTCCGCGTACGAGATGTGGGCCTTCCGCATCGCAGTGATTGCGCTGGTATCGTTTCTGATCGGCGGGATGGTCCTCGTCACCCGCCCGCAGCAAGAGGTCATCGGGCACCCCAAGGGCCTATTCCTGCTGTTCATGGCCGAAATGTGGGAGCGCTTCTCCTATTACGGCATGCGCGCCCTGCTGATTTTCTACCTCGTCCAGCACTGGCTGTTCTCCGACAGCGAAGCTTCGGTGATCTACGGCGCCTACACCGCGCTGGTCTACATCGCCCCGGTCGTCGGCGGCTATCTGGCCGACCGCTATGTCGGCCAGCGCAAGGCCGTGCTGTTCGGCGCCGTGCTGCTGACTTTCGGCCACTTCTTCATGGCCTTTGAAGGTGATGGAACGTTGGGCCAGGACAACCCGATGCTCAACGTCTTCTGGCTGGCTCTGGCACTGATCATCGTCGGCTCGGGCTTCTTGAAGGCGAATATCTCGGTGCTCGTCGGCCAGCTCTATTCGCGCACCGATATTCGCCGCGACCCGGCTTATACGATCTTCTACATGGGCATTAACGTCGGCGCGGCGACCGCATCAATCATCTGCGGCTATCTCGGTCAGACGGTCGGATGGGAATACGGCTTCGGCCTTGCCGGTTTCGGCATGTTGATCGGCCTCGTCTTCTTCGTCATCGGCAAACCCCTGCTGCTCGGCAAGGGTGAACCGCAGCACCCGGAACGTATCGCTGGCGGCAAGGAATATCTGATCTACGCGGCGGGCCTGGGAATGGTCGCACTCTGCTGGCTGGCCATCCAGTATCAGGAACTCGTCGGCGTCCTTCTCGGCGGCTTCGGCGGCGCGCTGGTGGCTTACGTTCTCGCCATCGTGACCTTCCAGATGGCCTATGGCTCGTGGAAGCAGGCGCCGACGGTGCCGTTCTTCGTCTATATCTCGAGTGCGGTCGGTCTGATCGTTTCGTTGATCGCAGCATCGCAGGGTGGCGCTGCCGCGCCCTACGCCGCTGGCGCTTCGCTTGTGGTTCTGATCGGCGTCCTCATCCAGCAATCGCTGGTGAAGACCTTCCACGAACGCGACCGCATTTTCGCGGCGATGTTCCTGATCCTGACCTCGATCGTGTTCTGGGCGCTGTTCGAACAGGCGGGCTCCAGCCTCAACCTGTTCACCGACCGCCATGTCGATACCCAAGGCGTCAGCGCTTCCATCTTCCAGTCGGTCAACGCGATCTACATCGTGTTGCTGGCCCCGCTGTTCGCCATTCTGTGGCAGAAGCTCGCCGCGAAGGGGGCGGAGCCCAGCACGCCCATGAAGTTCGGCCTCGCCGTCGTCCAGGTCGGTCTCGGCTTCCTGGTCCTGGTTTGGGGCGCGAACAGTGTCGGCGTGAACGTGCCGACGCCCGTGATCTTCATCTTCCTCATCTACCTGCTGCACACGACCGGCGAATTGTGCCTCAGCCCAGTCGGTCTGTCGGCGATGAACCGATTGAGCCCGGCGCACATCGCGTCGCTTGTTATGGGCACGTGGTTCTTCGCGTCCGCGACGGGTAACTTCGCCGCTGGCCTGATCGCTTCGGCGACCGGCGCGGAAGGCGTCGGCGAAGAGGCGGGCAAGCAATTGGTGCTCGACGTCTACGGGACCGTCGGCTGGTGGGCAGTCGGCATCGGTGTCGGCGTCATGGTCCTCAGCCCGTTCGTCAAAAAGCTGCTGCACCTCGACACGATCCGCGACGACGATGTCGGCGACGATCTCGAAGGCCAGGCGGGTGCCGGTCTGGAGCCGCAGGAGGCGGGCATGCACCCGTCGACCAATCCGCAGGCACCGGGCGTTCACGAGCAGAACCGCTGATCCGATCTGCCGCCATTCGTCGCATATCGGACGAACGGACTTGACCAATATGGGGCCGGGGCGCGATGCTCCGGCCCTGTTGATTCAGACCCCGAAAAGGGGCTCAGGGGAATGGGGTTTCATGGCCAGATATCTGAAGACGCCGCTCACCGCGCTGGGGCTGATCGCCGCCGCCGCGCTTGCCGGGTGCAGCACGACCGGAACCGATGGCGAGACGGCATCGACCCGCGCGCCCACCACTGCGAGCGGCGAAGCGCCCTACGCTTCGACCTACAAGCCCTATCCCGGCCGCCCGACCGCGCTGGTCGGCGCGACGATCTATGACGGGCGCGGCCAGCGGATCGACAACGGCACCGTGCTTTTCCGCGATGGCAAGGTCGTCGCCGTGGGCGATGCCTCGCTCGCGACGACAGGCTACGACCGGATCGACGGCACCGGCAAGTTCGTCACCCCCGGCGTGATCGACATCCACTCGCATCTCGGCGACTACCCCACGCCCAGCGTGGACGCCCATTCCGACGGGAACGAGGCGACCAGCCCGATGACGCCCGAAGTCTGGGCCGAGCATTCGGTGTGGCCGCAAGATCCCGGCTTCACCCGCGCGCTCGCCAATGGCGGCGTGACGGCGCTCCAGATCCTGCCCGGTTCCGCCAACCTCACCGGCGGGCGCTCGGTCACGCTCAAGAACGTGTCCTCGCGCACGGTGCAGGGGATGAAATTTCCCGGCGCGCCCTACGGGATGAAGATGGCCTGCGGCGAAAATCCCAAGCGCGTCTATGGCGGCCGCGGCCGGATGCCTTCGACCCGGATGGGCAATTTCGCAGTCAATCGCCAGATGTGGCTCGATGCGCAGGCTTACGACGGCAAGAAGCGCGATCTGGGCAAGGAGACGCTGAAGGGCGTTCTCGACGGCGACATCCTGATCCACAACCACTGCTACCGCGCCGACGAAATGGCGCTGGTCATGGATATGGCCAAGGAGATGGGCTACAAGGTCACCGCCTTCCACCACGCGGTGGAAGCCTATAAGATCGGCGATCTGCTGCGCGAAAACGATGTGTGCAGCGCGATCTGGGCCGATTGGTACGGCTTCAAGATGGAAGCCTATGACGGCATTTTAGAAAACGCCGCCTTCCTGCGCCAGGCGGGCGCGTGCGTCGTGATCCACTCCGACGATGCGAACGGAATCCAGCGCCTGAACCAGGAAGCCGCCAAGGCACAGGCCGCCGGGCGGCGCGCCGGGATCGACATTCCCGATGCCGAAGTGGTCGGCTGGTTCACCTACAACGCCGCCAAGGCGATGGGCATCGAGGAGATGACCGGCAGCCTGGAGGCGGGCAAGATGGCCGATGTCGTGCTGTGGAACGGCGATCCGCTGTCGGTCTATTCGCGGCCCGAAAAGGTCTGGGTTGATGGCGCTCTGCTGTTCGACGCGATGGACAGGAAGCGTAGGCCGGTGAGCGATTTCGAGCTTGGCCAGCCGGGTGAAGGAGACGTGAAATGAACAGGTTCTCGCTCCTTCTCGCAGGCGCTGCCGCCGCTCTCGCAGGCGCTGCCGCCGCTCTCGCCGGCCCTCTCGCCGCGCAGGATTTCGCCATCACCAATGCCACTGTCGCGACCGGCGACGGCAGCGATCCGGTCGAAAACGCCACCGTCGTCGTGCGCGGCGGACGGGTGGTCGCGGCAGGCTCCGGCGTGGCCGTGCCCGCTGGCGTCCAGACGATCGACGGCGCGGGGAGCTGGGTGACGCCCGGCCTCGTCGCCAGCGTGACCTCGCTCGGCCTGTGGGATGTCGGCGCGGTCAGCGAATCGAACGATACCAGCGCGGGCAATTCGCCTTTCAGCGCCGCGCTCGACGTGGCCCCCGCGATCAATCCCAATTCGCAGCACATCCTGGTCCATCGCGCTGCGGGCGTGACTCGCGCGGCGAGCGTGACAATGCCGTCGAGCTCGATCTTCGGCGGGCAGGGATCGATCATCGATCTGGGCGCGGACATGAACCCGATCACGCGGGCGCGCGCCTTCCAGGTCGTGACGCTGGGCGAAAGCGGCGCGCGGCTTGCAGGCGGCAGCCGGGCGAGCACGCATGCCCTGTTCCGCAACGCCCTGCGCGAGGCGAACCAGTTCGGCGAAGACGGGCAGATCCCCGGCGTCGCCTCGCGCCCGGCGGAACAGAGCACGGGTGACGATCTGCCGATCGATCCGCGCCTCGCCGACAACCAGACCGAGCGCGGCGACGATTCGCTCCTGACCCGCTTCGATGCCGCTGCTTTGGTGCCGGTGGTGCGGGGCGAACAGCAGCTCTACGTCATGGTGGAGCGCGCGTCGGACATTCTCGCCACGCTGGCGCTGAAGCGCGACTTCCCGCGCCTCGACATGGTGCTGGTCGGCGCGAGCGAAGGCTGGCTGGTCGCCCGCGAGATCGCGGCGGCCAATGTCCCGGTAATCGCCGACGGGCTCGACGATCTGCCGACCAATTTCGAGGAGCTGGCCTCCACCCAGTCCAATATCGGCCGCATGGTCAAAGCGGGCGTGCGCGTGGCGATCAACGCCGCCGCCATGGAGAACCCCCGCAATCTCAACCAGTATGCGGGCAATCTAGTCGCCTTGTCGCGCGTGCCGGGTGCGGACGGGCTGAGCTGGGGCCAAGCCTTTGCCACCATCACATCGGTCCCGGCGCAGATCAGCGGATTGTCGGGCCGTGCCGGGATGCTGACGCCCGGCGGCATGGGCGACGTGGTGATGTGGGACGGCGATCCTCTGGAAGTCGGATCGATGCCCACGCGGGTCTTCATCGATGGGGTCGAACAGCCGCTCGAAAACCACCAGAGCCGCCTCAAGGATCGCTATCGCGATCTCGACACCAGCGACCTGCCCAAGGGTTACGACTGGTGAGCGAGATGCGATCGACGATCCTGACGCTCGCCGCGGCCTTCGTGGCGGTGGGGGGCTATGCCGCCCTCGCCCAGACCGCGCCCGATGCGGGGCCGGACAGGTCGCAGGACATCGCCTGGATGAACGGCCAGCAGGCCTATCTGGCCGGGCTGGACGCGGCGGATGGCTGGCGCTTCCTCGACGGCGGCCTGCGCTGGCGCCGCACGGAAGGCGACGGCAGCGGCGCGCATCCCAGCGTGGCCGACACAGTGACGGTGCATTACGAAGGCACTTTCACCGATGGCGAAGTGTTCGACAGCTCCTTTGCACGGGGTGAGCCCGCCACCTTTCCGCTCGGCCGCCTGATCCCCGCCTGGCAGAGGACGATCCCGCTGATGGGCGTGGGCGACACGATCGAAATCGCCGTGCCCGCCGATCTCGGCTACGGTCCGACCGGCAAGGGGCCGATCCCCGGCGGCGCGACGCTGTTGTTCAAGGTCCAGCTGATCGACATACCGGGCGACTAGATCGGATCACGGGTCGCGGAAACCTTGGGGAGACAACACCATGGACCCGCTGACCTCGCTCGCCGCCGCCTCGATCGCGCTGGTGGGCACGCATTTCGCCCTGTCGCACCCCCTGCGCGCGCCGCTGGTCGCCATGATGGGCGAAGGCGCGTTTCGCGGCGTTTACAGCCTCGTCGCGGCGGGATGCATGGCCTGGATGTATCTGGCTTTCAAACAGGCGCCAAGCGCCGATTTGGGCGGCAGCGGTACAGTGGGCTGGATCGTCGCCACGGTTCTCACTCTGCCGGCGCTCGTGCTCTTTCTCGGCTCGCTAAAAGGCAATCCAGCCCTGCCCGCGCCCGGCGCACGTAAGGCGGCGGCGCGCAATCCCGCAGGCGTATTCGCAGTCACCCGTCATCCCATGATGTGGGGTTTCGCCCTGTGGGCGATATCGCACATCGTCCTGTGGTGGAGCTGGCGCACGGTGATCGTGGCGCTCGCCATCCTGAGCCTGGCCCTGATCGGTGCGCGCCTGCAGGATCGCAAGAAGGAGGCGCTGATGGGCGCGGATTGGGCGGGGTGGGAGCAGCGGACCAGCTATTGGCCGCGCTGGACTCGCCTTGCCGGAGTGAGCCCGCTTCTGTGGTTGGTCGGCATCGCCGGGTGGCTCGGCGTCACCTGGGTCCATATCGGGGCCGGCGGCATCCCTGCCGGTATCTGGCGCTGGATCGGCTGAACTAGGCGCCGGTAAAGCGAGGACTCCGCTTTTCGAGCAGCGCGTCCACCCCTTCCGCATGGTCGGCAGTGGTGTGCATCAGCGCCTGCGCATTCGCGGCCATTTCCAGCGCCGTATCGTAGCTGGTTCCGCGCCCCTGTCGCATCAGATTCTTCGCCTGTCGCAAGGCGTGCGGCGGCATCGCGGCGATTTTCGCGGCCAGCGCACGCGCTTCGTCGATCAGCGTATCGGCTTCGACCACCCGGCTGACGAGGCCCCAGTCCAGCGCCGTATCGGCATCGATCACATCGCCGGTATAGAACAGCTCCGCCGCCCGCGCCTCGCCGATGATGCGCGGCAGGATCCAGGTGCCGCCATCGCCGGGAATGATGCCCAGCTTGAGGAAAGTGACGCCGAATTTCGCCCTATCGCTGGCGATGCGCATGTCCGCGAGGCAGGCAAGATCGCATCCCAGCCCGATGGCCGGCCCATTGACTGCGGCAATCAGCGGCACGCGCAATCCGTAGAGCGCGCGCAGGATCTTGTGGATGTTGTTGCGATAGCCGTCCGCGATTTCGGGCGCAGTGCCGCCGAAATTGCCGGTCTTGTCCTTCATCGCCTTGATATCGCCGCCCGCGCTGAAGGCTCTGCCCGCTCCGGTGAGGATCACGCAGCGCACGTCGATATCGCCGTTGATCGCGTCGCAGGTGGCGGCGAAGGCATCGCCATCGCCCGATGCCCCGAGCGGGTTCATGCTGTCGGGACGGTTGAGAGTTAAGGTGATGAAGTGATTGGTTGTTTCCACGGTCAGCAGAGATTGATTCATTTCGCTTCACTCTCTGCTTTTTGCTTGGTTTTCTTGGTTGCCGATCGCCGCCCCCGCCAGCGTTTCCAATTAAATTTATCCGCTTGAATATCTGCCACGTCAAACGTTCTGCCCACCTGTGTCGCGTTCACGAGCAACTCGCGGAGCGCAGGCAATCGATTGGCGATCGCCTCAAGCCGATCTTGTCCACGTTCAATTGCTTCAAGCCATTTATCATCTTTCTCATCGCCATAGAGCCTAGCATGTTGTGCAAACATGTTTTGAAAAACGGTATCTTCGAAAAGTCTCTTAGCCTGCTGCTGGACCACCTCGCCGTAGAGCAATTCTATATCACGAACCAACTCGCGCAGGGCGGCCTCTTTCTCTTCCGGCAGTCTAGCGCCCCGCCACCATTCTCCTGATAAAGTATCGAAAAGGCGCAGGGTTTCTCGTCTGCGGTCGAAAAGTGCGATTCGAACTTCATCATGGCGAAGCCGATTTTGCCGGTCCGCTATCCATACGGCGCCTGATACAGCTGCGAGCCCTGACAGCAGGATTGCGAGAGCTTGCCAATCAATATTCGCCTCAAAAGGATTCAAGCCCGCGCCTCTTCCACACCTGCCGAATTATGCCGCAAGGCGGCCAGCACCGTGTCGACGATCTGCGGCGCATTCAGCCCCGCTTCGTCATACTGCTTCATCGGATCGTCCTGGTCCTGGAACATGTCCGGCAGACGCATGGTGCGCACTTTGAGGCCATTGTCCGTCAGCCCGGTGTCGCTGGCAAAGGTGAGGACGTGCGCGCCCAGACCGCCGACGGCGCCTTCCTCGACCGTGACCACGACCTCATGCGTGCGCATCAGGCGCTCGATCAGCGCGGTGTCGAGCGGTTTGGCGAAGCGCAGGTCGGCGACTGTCGTCGACAGCCCCTTGGCCTCCAGCTGGTCGGCGGCTTTCTTCGCTTCTTCGAGGCGCGCGCCGAGAGACAGGATCGCGACCTTGGAGCCTTCGCGGATCATCCGTCCCTTGCCGATTTTCAGCTTCTGCGGCGTTTCCGGCAGTTCCACGCCCACGCCATTGCCGCGCGGATAGCGGAAGGCGATCGGGCCTTCGTCGTATTCGGCGGCGGTATAGGTCATGTGGACTAATTCCGCTTCGTCCGCTGCGGCCATCACCACGAAGTTGGGCAGGGTTGCCAGATAGGTCACGTCGAACGATCCGGCATGGGTGCTGCCGTCCGCGCCGACCAGCCCTGCGCGGTCGATCGCGAAGCGCACGGGCAGGTTCTGGATCGCCACGTCATGCACCACCTGGTCGTAGGCGCGCTGGAGAAAGGTCGAATAGATCGCGGCGAAGGGGCGCATGCCCTGCGCGGCGAGCCCTGCGGCGAAGGTGACGCCATGCTGTTCGGCAATGCCGACATCGAAGGCGCGGTCCGGATGCGCCTGCGCGAAGCGGTCGACGCCCGTTCCCGAAGGCATGGCAGCCGTAATGGCGCAGATTCGATCGTCGCTTTCGGCGAGCTTGGCCAGCGTATCGCCGAATACGTTCTGATAGGCGGGCGGCCCGGCCTTGGATTTCGCCTTTTCGCCCGTAACGACATCGAATTTGGGCACGCCGTGATATTTGTCGGCGCTGTTTTCGGCAGGCGCGTAGCCTTTGCCCTTGGTCGTCACGACATGGATCAGGACCGGGCCCTGTTCGCTGTCGCGCACGTTTTCGAGCACCGGGATGAGGTGTTCGAGATTATGCCCGTCGATCGGGCCGACATAATAGAAGCCCAGCTCCTCGAACAGAGTGCCGCCCGTTGCCATGCCGCGCGCATATTCCTCGGCCTTTTCGAGCCCGCCCCAGACGCGGCGGCCGAGCTTTTTGGCGATCTTCGAGGCCATCGTACGCAGGCCGAGATATTCGCTGCTCGACACCATGCGCGCCAGATAGGCGGAGAGGCCGCCCACGGGCGGCGCGATCGACATGTCGTTATCGTTGAGGATCACGACCAGGCGATTGCCCGCCTGTTCGGCATTGTTCATCGCTTCGTAGGCCATGCCCGCGCTCATCGCGCCATCGCCGATCACCGCGATGCCCCGACCGGGCTTGTCCTGCATCTTGTTCGCCATCGCGAAGCCCAGAGCCGCGCTGATCGAGGTCGAGCTATGCGCCGCGCCGAAGGGATCGTATTCGCTCTCGCTCCGCTTGGTGAAGCCGCTAAGGCCGCCGCCCTGGCGCAGAGTGCGGATGCGATCCCGCCGTCCGGTCAGGATCTTGTGCGGATAGCATTGGTGGCCGACATCCCAGACGAGTTTGTCCTGGGGCGTATCGAACACGTAATGAATCGCCACGGTCAATTCGACCACGCCGAGGCCCGAGCCGAGATGCCCGCCGCTGGTGCTGACCGCATCGATCATCTCGCTGCGCAATTCGTCGGACAGCTGGCGAAGCTGGTCCTTCTTGAGCTGGCGAAGGTCGGAGGGAAGATCGACAGTGTCGAGCAGGGGGGTCTTGGGCGGTGAATTCATAACACCCACCCTTATACCCGCCATTCGGCCCTGTCGATAACGGGTGCTAACGGCGCGGCATGAGCAATTCGTGAGCGGGAAATGACGCGGCGCTCAGCCTTTCGTCACGCAGCGCAATTGTCGCATAACCCACGCAATTCCACCACCGGGCGAACATCGGCAAAGCCCGCATCATGGCCTGCCTCGCGCAGAGCCCCGGTGACGCGCCCGTCATCCAGATGCCTGGCGCGCCCGCAATCGTCGCAGATCAGAAAAATGCAGTCGTGGCGGCAGCCGGGATGGGTGTTGACGAGATAGGCGTTGGCGCTTTCGATGCGATTGGCGAGATTGGTACGCACGAAAAGGTCGAGGATACGATAGACGCTGTTGGGGGCCACGCGCTTGCCGCGCGTTTTCGAAAGATTGTCCGCGATATCGTAGGCGGAGGCAGGAATTTCGTGCCGGGCGAGCTCTTCGAACACGGCCTGGCGCATGCCGGTCCATTGTTCGCCCGCTTCGGTCAGCGATCCGCGCGCGGCTTCGGTCAGCGCTTCGCCGGAGTGCTCTTCATGTCCGTGGTTGTGATGCGTCATGCAGGGAAGGTAGGCCGCGCGGCTCCCGCCTGCAAGCCGGACCGGCGGCGTGCGGCCCGCCTCAGTCGCGCTGGAAGCTTGCGCTGTAGACGCCGGGATAGAGACGCTTGAGCGCCGCGATCTTGGGCGCATCCCAGCGCTGGATATAGCCGTGGTTCGGATTCTTCGCCGCGAAATCCTGATGATAGGTTTCCGCCGGATAGAAGGCTTGCGCGCGCACGACGTCCGTCACGATCGGCTTCGACCATTTGCCGCTTTTTTTCATCTGGGCGAGGTAGGACTTGGCGACGGCGAGCTGTTCGCCCGACATCGGGACCAGCTTTGCATCGTAATGCGCGCCGCGATCGGGGCCCTGGCGGTTCTTCAGCGTCGGATCGGCGATGACCGAGAAGAAGATGCGCAGCAATTGATCGTAGCGGATAACCGAAGGATCGTAGGTGACCTTCACTGCTTCGACATGATCGGTGATGCCCGAAGAGACGAGATCGTAATTCGCCTGACGCTTGGTCCCACCGTGATAGCCGGACACCGCGCTTTTCACGCCCTTCACATGGCTGAACACGCCTTCGACACCCCAGAAGCATCCGCCCGCGAAGATCGCGGTCTTGAGGCCGCTTTCCTTGGCGGTGCGCTCGGCTTGCGGAGCGGCGACCACTTCGGCGGCATTGGCGGTTCCGCAGGCGGCGAGAGCCAGAGTCGCGGCGGCGAGGAGCGAGGAGCGAATCTTCATGCGAACAGCGTGGTGACGGCCTGGCCGAGGCCGGGATTGGTCAGCGCCACGGCAATCCCGCCGAGCAGGAAGCCGATGCCGAAATTGCGATAGAGGTCGGAGGTGAAGAGGGGCATGTTTCTTATCTTTCTTGCGTCTTGCCCATGTGGATACGCGACCGGCGATTTCCACCGGCTTAATAAAATCTGCAAGTTTGATGAACGCGCGGCGAAGCGAGCGTCCGGCCCGGCAAAGCGAGCCGTCAGTGCCGGAAGTGGCGCATCCCGGTGAAGACCATCGCCAGATCATGCTCGTCGGCGGCGGCGATCACTTCCTCGTCGCGGATCGATCCGCCCGGTTGGATGATCGCGGTCGCGCCCGCTTCCGCTGCCGCCAGCAAGCCATCGGCGAAGGGGAAGAACGCGTCCGAAGCGACCGCGCTGCCTTTGGTGCGCGGTTCGGCCCAGTCGTAGGTTTCCGCTGCTTCCTTCGCCTTCATCGCGGCGATGCGGCTGGAATCGCGGCGGTTCATCTGGCCTGCGCCGATCCCGGCGGTCGCGCCGTTCTTGGCATAGACGATGGCGTTCGACTTGACGTGGCGCGCCACGGTCCAGGCGAACAGGCAGTCCTTCAGCTCCTGCTCGCTCGGCTGGCGCTTGGTGACGATCTTGAGATCCTCTTCCGAAATCGCACCATTGTCGCGCGTCTGTACCAGCAGCCCGCCCGCGATCACCACCTGCGTCACGCCTGGGCGGCGCGGATCGGGGAGGCCATCGGTGATGAGGAGGCGCAGATTCTTCTTTTTCGCAAAGGCTGCGCGCGCCGCATCGTCCGCGCCGGGCGCGACCACGACTTCGGTGAAGATCTGGCAGATCGCTTCGGCGGTCGGGCCATCCAAAGGCACGTTGGTCGCCACGATCCCGCCGAACGCCGAAACGCTGTCGCAATGGAGCGCGTCGGTCCACGCATCGAGCAAATTCTTGCGCTGCGCCACGCCGCAGGGGTTGGCGTGCTTGACGATCACGACGGCCGGATCGCCGCCCGCAAACTCGGCCGCCAGCTCCAGCGCCGCATTGGCGTCGTTGTAATTGTTGTAGCTAAGCTCCTTGCCCTGGACCTGTTCGGCCTGGGGCAGACCCTTGGCGACGACGCGCTGGGGAACATACAGCGCGGCCTTCTGGTGCGGGTTCTCGCCATAACGCAATTCGCCCGCGAGACTGCTCGCCATGGCGCGCCTGGCCGGGAACATCTCGCCCTGATCGGCATAGGCGAACCATTGCGATATCGCCGCGTCGTAGGCGGCGGTCGCGGCAAAGGCCTTGGCCGCCATGCGCTTGCGGAAATCGGTGCCGGTCGCGCCGTCCTGCGTTTCCAGCTCTTCGATCAGCGTGTCGTAATCGGCGGGATCGGTCAGGATGGTCACAAAGCGGTGATTCTTCGCGGCGGAGCGCACCATGCTCGGCCCGCCGATATCGATGTTCTCTATCACCTCGTCCCGCTCCGCACCCTTGGCCACGGTCGCTTCGAAGGGATAGAGATTGACCACGACGAGATCGATCGCACCGATCCCGTGCTCGTCCATTGCGGCGGCGTGATCGGCATCGTCGCGCACTGCGAGGAGGCCGCCATGCACCTTGGGATGCAGCGTCTTCACGCGCCCGTCCATCATCTCAGGAAAGCCGGTGATTTCGGACACGTCCTTCACCTCGAGCCCCGCATCGCGCAGCGTCTTCGCCGTGCCACCGGTCGACACCAGTTCGACGCCGCGCGCCGCGAGGGCCTTGCCCAGTTCCGCCAATCCGCTCTTGTCGGACACCGAAAACAGCGCCCGTTTGATTGTCACGTCCGTCACAAAATCTATCCCATTTTCTTGAGCAGCCAGGGGAACGATCCCCCGCCGCGCGAGGTCAGACCCTCGATCACCAATTGCTGGATCGGCTGCGGGCGGCCTTCGCCATCGACCCACAGGCTCTCCTCAATACCCAGCTCGCCTTCGACACCGCCGAGGCGCAATTGCCAATAGCTCCCATCGGGCAGAGCGAGCCCGGCGCCGCGCCGGTCCTCGGCCAGCCGCAATTCGATATGCGGGCCGATATGGAAGCGGATCGCAAAGCCGATCTTCCCGCGCTGGCCGCGCTTCTTTGCGGGTTCGAGAATATCCTCGCCGCGCAATTCGCCGCCATCGCTCGACAGCATCAGGATGCGACGATGGATCAGGCCGAAGCGCGAGGCATAGCCGTCATGGCTCGCCTCCAGCCGTTCTGCCTTGCGCTTGCCGCTTTCGACCATGCTGCGCGTGACATCGACTTCTTCCACGCCCTTGCCGATCTGGCCCTTGATCAGGATCGCCGTGCTGTTGGCATCGTCCAGCACCAGCGTCGAATGGGCCGCGGTGGCGCGCAGGCCCTGTTCGATCCGCACCGGCACTTGCCCGCCCGCCAGCTCCGCCCCGCCGCAATTGACCACGATGCGCTGGTCGCCATGCGAGAATTCGAACGCGAGCGTGGAGGCGCAGCCGAAGCGGGCGTGGCGCGGGCGCGGCGGCGGCGCGGCGTCGAACTGGAGCACGCTGCGGCCCGCGCTGGCCATCTGATAGCCCCAATGGCTGGTATCCCTTGCGGGTCGGGCGCGCACGCCGCTCGCCGCGATCAGCGCCTCTATGGTGGCGGCGGGCGTTGCCGCCGCGCCCTGCCACGATCCCAGCCCGCCATCCCCATGCCGCAGCGTGAGGAGCGGCGGCACCAGCAGGCCGAGCATCGTCTCGATAGCGCGCGGCGGCGCACGGCCGACCGCATTATAACAGGCAGCCAAATCGACAAGCAGCGCGATCGCGTCCATCTGCGCCAGCGGGCTGCGCGACAACACGCCGCCATCGTCGCTCACCGCCTCGCCCAAAGCGCGCAGCATGCCCGCCTCGCCATAGACGCGCCGCGCGCGCCCATCGGGCAGCAGCAGACCGGCGGCCACGATCGCGCACCAGCCGGTCAGCGCGCCGAAGCAATCCTCCGCCGATTCGACATGACGATCCAGCCAGCGTGCGGTCTGCGCCATCGCTTCGAGCAATCGGGGGCGCAGCGCCGGTCGATCGCCCACCAGCACGTTCGGCGCGTGGATCAGCCAGGCCATCAGGCGCTGGCCCGCACGCTCAACCGTCCAGGCCGGGCCCTTGGTGCCTTCGGGATTGGCATCGAGCCAGGCGCCAAGCACACGCTCCGCCACCGCAACGCAATGCTCGCGCGGAGCGCAGGCGGATAGGTCGCGCAGCCAGGAAAAGCCGTGAACGCTGCGCGCGAAAGGCGGCGTCAGGCGCGCACCGGGGCCAAAATCCATCTGCGCGATCGGAGCGCGCACGCCATTGACGAGGAAATGGCCCGCCCTGAGCGCCATGCCCGCCCCGCGATCGCCAAGGCCGTTCTCGCCCGATAGTGGGCTGTCCACCGTCGCCAGAAGGCGCGGCTTCGATGGTTTGCGCAAGGGGGAGGCGAGAAGCGAGGGCGACATGCCGACGCGGTAAGCCCACCGCAGGATCGCATCGAGCGGCCCGGTGCGCGGCACGGAGAAATCGGCCAGCGCAAGCGCCCGGCTCGATTCGAGCGGAGCGGTATCGGCGACGGGTTCGCGCTCCACAGGATCGGCACCGGCCAGCGCATGCGGCTCGTCATCGGCGACATCGTCGAAGGGAAAGGCGCTCTGTTCGCGCTCCATTGTGGGAGCCTTCTCGCGCAACGAGTCGGATGCCGCATCGTCCGGCCCGGCTCGCCGCATTTTCAGCGAGCCGTCACTCACGCCGCCTCGCCCCCGGCGGCCTTCAGCGCGGCGATATTCTCGGCATAGCACTCGGCCCCGCCCTTGAACGTTGCCGATCCGGCGACGAGCACATCCGCCCCCGCCTCGACGCACAGCCGCGCGGTCTCGGCGTTGACGCCTCCATCGACCTCCAGCCGGATATCCCGCCCGGTCCTGTCGATGCGATCGCGAATCGCCGAAATCTTGGCCAGCTGCGAATGGATGAAGCTTTGCCCGCCGAAGCCGGGATTGACGCTCATCACCAGAACCAGGTCGACGAGGTCCATCAGATTGTCGAGCACTTCGACCGGCGTGCCCGGATTGAGCACGACGCCCGCTTTCTTCCCCAGCCCGCGAATCGCCTGGAGCGTGCGGTGGATATGGGGCCCCGCC
The DNA here is from genome assembly GCF_001635685.1 of Erythrobacter sp. HI0063. Lineage (GTDB taxonomy): Bacteria > Pseudomonadota > Alphaproteobacteria > Sphingomonadales > Sphingomonadaceae > Qipengyuania. The sequence continues at coordinate 50,876 of NZ_LWFF01000313.1, read as the reverse complement.
TCCGGGTGGACGGTGATGATATCCGCCCCGGCCTCGGCAAACGCTTCCAGATACGGATCGATCGGCGCGATCATCAGATGGACGTCGAACGGCTTGTCGGTGTGCGACCGCAAGGCTTTGACCACTGCCGGGCCGATCGTGATATTGGGGACGTAATGCCCGTCCATCACGTCGACATGGATCCAGTCCGCGCCCGCAGCGTCGATCGCGCGCACCTCCTCGCCCAGCCGTGCGAAATCGGCGGAAAGGATGGAGGGGGAAATGAGCGGCGCGGCCATGGCGAACTCGACAGACGGTGTTTGATCGATCCGGCGACCCGGCCGATGGGCCGATTACGCCGGATACGCGGGCGTGCGCGCTCGATAGGGGGGCAAGACGGCAAACGACAAGCGTTAGGCCTCACCTTATCCACCGAACAGCACCCCCCGCAAGAGGGGTGTTCGCGGGCAAATTCAGCCCTAATTAAGCGCCGGAAGACTATTGCCGGGCCATATCCAGCGCATAACCGGTCTCGTACCGCTCTTCCGAGCGACCGGCGCGCGCGACATGAACGGACAGAAAATACCATGGCTTTACCCAAATCGACCAAGCTTTCGGCCCTCTGTGGCGCCGGCGCTGTCGCGCTGATGGCGCTCGGTTCGGCAACGCCCGCGATGGCGCAATATGCGCAGGAATTGCGCCACGATCCGGCGCGCTGCAATGCGGGCTCCGCCGTGTGGGTCAACATAACCGGCATCAAGCCCGGCGGCGGCACGATGCGCATCCAGTCCTATCGCGCGACGAAGGACGACTGGCTCGAATCGGGCCGCTGGCTGAACCGGATCGAATTGCCTGCGCGCGCCGGTTCGATGCGCGTCTGCATGCCGCTGCCCGCATCGGGCCATTACGGCATCGCCGTGCGGCACGACGTCAACAATAACGGCAAGACCGACCTGTCGACCGATGGTGGAGCGATGTCGAACAACCCGTCGCTCAACATCTGGAATCTCGGCAAGCCGAGCTACAAGAAGGTCGGCTTCGATGTAGGGCGCGGTGTCGAATCGATTTCGATCACCATGCGCTACCGCTGAGGCGCGCCGCTATCCGGTGCGTTTTTTGCGCCGCGCACGCCACAATTCGTAAGCCGCGCCGGGCATCGCCAGTAAAGGGTGACGCGCGCGGAAGGGCGTGACTTCGAGCGCGATGCCGGTGTGCCGCTCCAGCTTCCACGCGCCATAGGCCGCCGCATTGTCGAAAGTGGTGGTGGCCTTGGCGAGCCGAAGAATGTTGAGCGGCTTGCCGAGCCGCCTGCGCGTGGTCCACCAGCGGAGAATGCGGCGCCGTTCCGCGGCCTCGACATGCGGGACGAGCTCATCGCCCGACCGCTCGAACGCAATGCCCGCAGCCTCCCAGGCGAGCGGCAGCAGGCCGTGGAAATGCGCTTCGTTCGCAGCGAGGATCGAATCCTCCCGGCCCGGCGGCTCGACCCGGAATTCGGCCGCATAGGTCTCGCGGAAAAGCGCTTTCCAATAGGTGTTCGCTGGCCCTTTTGCCGGGCCGAGCGCCGCGGCGAGCGTTCCTGCAGTCACGGCGGCACTCGCTACCGCCTCGACGACTTGCCCGCGCACACCCTCATCCCTGGCCCAGACCAGCGCGCTCGGCTGGACGAATCGCGCCCAGATCGTGGTGTCGCGGGATCGGCCTGCGGCGGCCTTCGCGAATTGTTCGAGCGACAGTGTCGCCGTCTTCGCGCGCAAAACCATGCCTTCGATCTCACGCTCGTGATAGCCGACGCGCGGCCAGATCCTTTCCTGCTGTCGGCCCGGCAGAAGCAGATAGAAATCCAGCACTCCGTCGAGCGATCCGGTCCGCAGGTTCGACCCGTAGAACAGCACGACATCGGCCCCGGCTTCACGGGCGAGCGCCTGTGCGAACCCGGCCACTTCGCCGCGCACATCCGCCGCAAGGCTTGCCGCGACCCGCCCATGGAGCGTGTCGCTCACGCGCTTACAAAGGTCAGTTCGGGCCCTTGGGCGACTCTGTAGCGCCCGGCGGGAAAGGCCTCTCCGTCCAGAATGAACTGATCGCCGATCTCGAATTCGAACGCCTCGACATCGCGCTGGTGATAGCCCCCGCGCTCCAGCCAGCCGGGCCGCCAGCCCGCCAGGATCAACGGAAGGCTGGCCATCATCCGCCGCCGCGCCCGGTCGAGCACGGCGAGTTTAAGCCCGCTGCGCTTCGTGCCGAACATCTTCAGACCCAGCGGCATGCGGTGCAGGGTCGATGCCATCAGGATCATCCGCCGCGAGGGATCGCCATGGCCCGAATGCGCCAATTTCTCGCCTCCGGGGAATAGCCGGACCGTCATCTCGACTCCACGCCGCCAGGGATTGTCGTTCGCCCCGAACATCCCCTGCACCACGCCCCAAGCGCTTGTCATGCCGACGGCGAGACTGTCGAACAGGCCCATCGAATGCGCGTCCTGCCCAGCGCGCACGCCCAGCGTAAAGGCGCCTGCGCCCAGAATGAACCCGCGTACCGGCAGGCGCTCGCTCTCACCCGTCAGCGCGCTGATGTCGAGCGGGCGGCGCGTGACCCGACTGCCGGTCTCGAAGGCGTCGATGGCTTCGGCCAGCGACCAATTCGCCGGAGCGCCGATATCGACATTGAGCGCGTTGGTCTTGCCCTTGGGCAGCACGGCAAGCACCGGCCAATCGTCGCCGAACACTTCTGCACCGCATGTCAGCACGTCGCGCACCGTACCGTCGCCGCCGCTAATGATCAGGTAATCGATGCCGTTCTTGGCGAAATCTTCGAGGACGGAGGATATCTGGCCGCGCTTTTCCGGCGTCGCCAGCATCACGCGCTCGCGATCGCCCAGCGCCAGATCCTGCCCTTTGTTGCGGTGGCTGCGCGGATTGTAGATCACGCCGACACGCGGGGCGCTCGCGTTCGCCTTGTCCGGTCCACGCGGAGCACGCCCGATCGCAGCCGCGCCTGGCCGATCTGCGTCCGGCCTGTCGCCGAATTCGTGGATGGAGCTGCTCATCGAACCGTTCGTGCCTGAAACCCGCCGCGACAGACCCGATTTCGCGCCCAATTGCAATGCCGCGCCCGCATCCGGCCCCCGAGATCGCCCCCGAGATCGGCTGCCGATGACGATCTACCGGGCTAGGCTCAGAGACGCTCCGGCGGATCGCACCGCTGCAAGATCGGGATAACCGTTCACGGCCATCAGGAGGTCGGCCTCCGCCAGGATGGAATTCAGCACATGCGCCGCGCCCGCATCTCCGCCGATCGCCAGGCCGTATGTGTAGGGGCGACCGATGCCGACCGCCGTCGCTCCAAGCGCGATGGCCTTGACCACATCGGTTCCGGAGCGGATGCCGCTATCGAACAGCACCGGCGTATCGCCTGCGCCCTCGACCACGTCGGGAAGCATGTCGATCGCGGCGATACCGCCATTCGCCTGCCTGCCACCGTGATTGGAGCAATAGATCGCATCGACCCCGTGATCGGCGGCCTTCCTCGCATCCTCCCCATGGCAGATACCCTTCAGCACGATCGGCAGATCGGTCAGGCCTCTGAACCATGCGATGTCGTCCCAGGTCAGCACCTTGCCGAACACCTTCGTCCACATCGCGATGGCGGCCGCAGGATCGTCTTCGGGCGGGCGGTCGAGAAGGCTGCGAAAGACCGGATCGCTGAAATAGTTTTGCAGAACCTTGCCGCGCAGCTGAGGGAAACTGGCCGAATTGAGATCGCGGGGGCGCCAGCCGGTCACCCATGTATCGAGAGTGACGACGATCGCGCGATAGCCTGCGTCCTTCGCACGCGTGAGCAGGCTGGCCGTCAGATCCTCGTTCTTGGGGGTGTAGAGCTGGAAGAAACCGGGCACGTCACCGGCCGCCGCGCAAACCTCTTCCATCGGGCTGTTCGAAAGGGTCGAGGCGCAGAATGGCACGCCGGTAGCGGCCGAAGCGCGTGCGGCGGCCAGATCGCCTCTGCGATCCTGCGTCACTTCGCCGTTCAAACCGATCGGAGCCATGAAGATCGGCGATGGCAGCTTCAGGCCGAACAGGTCGATCGACAGATCGCGCTCGGAACAATCGACCAGCATGCGCGGCACCATGCCCCAATGGCGAAACGCCTCCGCATTGCGATCCTGCGTGTATTCGTCGCCGCAGCCGCCCTGCACGTAATTCAGCAGCGAAGGGGAAAGCGCCTTTTGCGCGCGAGCCTCCAGCGTAGCGAAATCGACCGGATAATCGGGTAGAACACCTCTGAGGCCGGCATTGTAGATGGCATTCTGCATATCGCCGTAATGGGCCATGAGCCTCCCCTTCCTCGCTGCAAGCTTTTGTCCGCCCGCCATTCTTCAAGGCTAGCGGGAACCAGCAGCCTTACCAAGCCCCGACAAAATCGATGGCCGTAGGATCACTACAGTTGCAAATGAGAATGACTCGCACTAGCAGGCGGTCAGATTTCATTCAGGGAGCTCATTTTGAAACCGCTTTTCCTCGTATCGACGGCAATTTTCGCGCTTGCCTCCGCATCGTCCGTTGCAGCCCAGGATCAATCTGCCCAGACTGGCGATCCCGACGACGACGCCGATCAGCAAACGATCATCGTTACGGGTAGGCTGACCGATTTCGGGGCCACCAAATCGGATACTCCGATCGTCGAGACCGCCCGGTCCATTTCGATCGAGACGGAACAGGATTTCGAAGAAAAAGGAGCCCAGTCGCTGGACGATGCGCTGACCTATTCGGCCGGCGTTACGGCCGAACCGTTCGGCTTTTCCACCCGTGGCGATTTTGCGCAGGTGCGCGGGCTCGATGCACCCGAATATCGCGACAATCTGCAATACCTGTTCGGGTTCTACAACACGACCCGGCAGGACATCTACACGCTGGAGCAGGTGGAAGTGCTGAAAGGCCCCTCCTCGGTTCTCTACGGCGCGGGTTCGCCTGGCGGTATCATCAATGTGGTCACCAAGCGCCCGCATGGCGTAACCAAGGGCGAGCTACGCTTCGATTACGGCAGCTTCGATCGCAAGCAGATCGCGACCGATATCAATATTGCGGTGCCCGGTGCTGAGGATCAGGCGCAGTTCCGGTTCGTGGGTATCCTGCGCGATGCCGATAGCCAGATCGATGAGGTCAATGACGACAAGCTCGTCATCGCGCCTGCGCTCACCCTGCGCCCCGCAACCGGTACCGAGTTCACGATCCTCGCCAATTATTCCGAACAGCGGTCCGACACCGCGCATCAGTTCCTGCCGGTTACGGGGACGCTGTTCCCTTCCGCCAGCGGACAGAAAATCGATCCTTACGACTATCACGGTGCGCCCGGCTTCAACGCCTACGATACGGACAGCTTCGCGCTGACACTTCTTCTCGAACAGCGCCTGAGCGATGCGTTCTCTTTCGAGGCCGTCGGTCGCTTCGTCGATTCGCAGGCGGATTATCGGCAAGCCTGGATAGCCTTCCAGGGCAATGGCGTCCCTCGCATAGACGCGAATGGCGACGGCGCCTGGACCTATTACCTCGCGGACAATCGCAGCGAACAGCTCGCGGTGGATGCCCGCCTGCGCGGCGAATTCTCCACCGGCCCGATCCGGCATGAAATGCTTGTCGGCGTCCAGCGCCAGGACGTGTTCACCGATTCCGACACTGCCTATATCTTCAATGGCGGCACGCTGAACGCCTTCGACCCGCAGTACCGCAATGTGCTCAGCGTGGACGAGGTCCGCCAATTCCAGCGCAACAGGCCCCGCAATTACGTCGATTCGACCGGTTTCTACATTTCGGATCAGCTGAACTGGGGCTCGCTCGTCGCCAATGCGGGCGTCAGGTTCGACAGCGTCGAAAATCGGGTGGAGAACGGCACCACGCAAGAGGACGACGCCACCAGCCTCAGCTTCGGCCTGCTGTGGCGCGGCCCCGCGGGCATTTCTCCCTATGTGAGCTATGCCGAAAGCTTCGAACCGGTCGTCGGCATCGATACCTTTACGAACCGGCAATTGCTGCCGCAGGAAGGGCGCCAATACGAAGCGGGTATCAAATGGCAGCCCCCCGGCATCAACACCCTCGTCACGCTGTCGGGTTTCGATATCGAAGTGTCCAACCTGCCGAACCCTGCTTCGCTGTTGGGCGGCAACAGCCAGCAGGAAGGGATATCCAAGGTTCGCGGAATCGAGTTCGAAGGCAATGCGCTGATCGGCGGGCTCAGGCTGGATGCCAATGCGAGCTATCTCGACGCAGAGGATCCGAACGGTTTCGCCCTGACTTCGATTGCAGATTGGCAGGCCTCGCTATTCGCCCTTTATAATTTCGATGGCGCGCTGGACGGCCTCAGCCTGGGCGGCGGTATCCGCTATGTCGCCGGAAACGAGAGCAACGGCATTTCGGCGCTCGACGGCACTCTGCTGACGTATCGGACGGATGGGCGGACAGTGGGCGATCTGTCGCTCGGCTACGAATTCGACCGGTTCGCGTTTCGTCTGACTGCGCGCAATGTCACCAATGAAGAGTATTTCGCGGTCTGCCTCGTGCGGGGGGACTGCTTTCCCGGCGAGAAGCGCAGCATAAACGGCTCGCTGAGCGTCAGCTTCTGATGGGAAGCGATGCCCTGCTCTGGATGGCGGCTGCGCTGGCAATCGCCGGCGTAGCCGTCCTGCGCCTGTCCTGGGAACGGCCTGCCCGTTCGAGAGCGTGGAACATCGCCGGTTGGGGCGCACTGTTGGCCGCGGTTCTCGCAGGCGACGCCGCTGCGGGAGAGTGGGGGATCGCCGCCACCGTGCTCGTCATCATGTTCGCCGCATTCGTCGTGCTCGCTTTTGCGGCGGCCAAGCCGGCACGCAAAGGGAGGGCGACAAAGGGGCGGGCGAAAATCGCCAGGACCAGCCCCCGGACTATCGAAGAGACCGCCCCCGAACGGCGATCGGGCTTGGTCACCTTCGCGCTTGCCGGGCCGATTTCATTGGCCGCGAGCGTGCTGCTGGCGCTCGCCGTGAGAGCCATGGTCCTGATGGCCGGAGGCGCGGAGGCGGATGGCAATGTCGCCGTCCTCGCAACCGTTCCGATCGCCTGGCCCATCCTCTCCTTCGCGCTGCTGATGATGTCGCGGCGCATAAGGCAATGCGCCTTGGTGATGGGCGTTGCCGCCGTTTCGGCACCCTTCCTCCTGCTCCAGAACGGTACGGTATGACCATCGCACTATCCAAACAGACCGTTCGCAAGGCGATCTCGGCGCATTCGGCGCTGGGCCTGATCTGCTGCGCACTGCTCTATCTGATCTGCGCCACCGGCACCGCGATCGTCCTGTACGAAGAGTGGCAAAGGCTCGAACAGCACGACGCGCCTGAAATGACCGCCATCGCACCTGCCAGCGTTCAGCGCGGTATCGAGAACGTGCTCGCCGCCGAAAGCGATCGCCCGACCACCACGCATCTCTACGTCCATCTGCCAACCCGGGATCTGCCGCGCGCCACGATCACCACCGATACGCAAGCGGTGCATATCGACCGGAGCGGCGCCATCGCGATGCCGGAAGAAAACGCCTGGGCCGAGTTTCTGTTGGCACTGCATTATCGCCTCAATCTGCCCGCAGTGATCGGAATGTCGCTCGTGGGACTTTTCGGCGCCATGCTGGTCGCGCTCACCATCTCCGGTATTGTCGCCCACCCGCGCATCTTCCGCGACGCCTTCCGGCTTCGTGCGCGCAGGGCGGACGCTGTCGCCACGCTCGACTGGCACAACCGGCTGGCAGTGTGGACCATTCCCTTCGCTCTGGCGATTGCGCTCACAGGAGCGATGATCGGACTGTTCTACATTTCGGGGGTCGGTCTTGCGTCGAGCGGCTATGGTGGCGACAGCGAAGCGGCGCTTGCTCCGGTATTCGGCGCCGAGCCCGAAGGCGATCCTGCGCCCGCGCCGATCGCGGACGTCACGCCTGCACTCGCCTTCATGGAGCGCGAATTCCCGCAGACCATTCCCTATTACGTGATCCTGCACGATCCGGGCACTGCGGGCCAGCACGTCCAGATTATCGCCGAACATCCCCGGCGCCTGATCTTCGGCGAATACTATGCCTTTTCCGGCAAGGGCGAGTTTCGCGGCACCGTCGGCCTGGCGGATGGGACGGTGGGGCAACAATTGGCCGCGTCCACCTATAATCTCCATTTCGGCAATTACGGCGGGCTGCCGGTCAAGATCGCTTACATTCTCTTCGGCCTGGCGATGACGGTGGTGGTCGCGACCGGCACGTTCATCTGGCTCGACAAGCGCGAACGGGCCGCAAGGCCATCGGAACTTCTTCGCGCGGCGTGGTGGGGCTTTGTAGTCGGAGTACCCGCCGGAGTCGCTGCGACGCTGTTGTCGCGCCTGGCCATGGGAAATGGAGCGCCGTTCGTCGCGATCTTCTGGGCAGTTTGCCTGCTCGCACTTGCGCTGAACCTGCTGCGCTTCAAACGAAGGGGAGGCGTCCTGAAAGGATATATCAGGGTTCCGACTGCATGAACAATCAGCCGCAAACGTCCAAACCATCGAATGAAGCTGGCGCACCCGACAGGATTCGAACCTGTGGCCTCTGCCTTCGGAGGGCAGCGCTCTATCCAGCTGAGCTACGGGTGCCGAGCGGCGGGCCTCTAGCAAAGGCGGGGGCTGGGCGCCAGAGGCTTCGTGCCCTGGCCGCCGATCGGCCCCGGCGAATCAGCTCTTAGGAATTCGGTAAGCCTGTTCGCGCTACTCTTTCGTCCATGTCCGCGATCAATCACGAATTCGATCTGGCCGGAGCGACCATGCTTCCGCCGCTTGGCGCCGCCCCCGATGGCGGAGCCGACACCGCGCGTGCCGAATTGCTCGCCGCGCGGTGGGAAGCGGTGCACGCGGCGGCCGATGCCGTTGCCGAACTCGCGCAGCTTGGCCACGAAAGCTTCGATCCCGCCATCGCGCAATTCCCGGCGCGGGCATCGCAAGTGGCGGGGTGGCGCGGCGAAGAGATCGCGACCGGGATCGAGGATCTGGCCTACGTCATGCAGACCGGCCTGCGCGCGCTGATCGTGGCGGCAGGAACCGGGGCCGACACAACGCCTGCGGCCCTGACCCTGTGGCGCGAATTCCATGGCGCGCGGGCTGCGATCCTGGCCGTGCTGGAGCCCGACCGGCTGGCGGCATAGCCTCACGCGCGCTTGACCTGGTTCGCATTTTGTTCCAGCCAAAGCGCCATGCCCGAATCAGCCGCCCTCGCCCGATCGCCGGAGCGCTCGAACACCCCGCTCGACGATTCAGCCGATGCTCCGATCGCGCGCGATGTGTGCCGCGGGATCATGCGGCTGTTTGCGCGCAACGGCATCTGGTGCCTGCCCGAAATGCCGCTGCGCAACGGGCGGCGCGCCGATCTGATGGGTGTCGATGCGAAAGGCCGGGTCGTGATCGTGGAGGTCAAGGTGCAGCGCGGCGATCTGCTCGGCGATGGGAAATGGCCCGACTATCTCGACCATTGCGACCGGTTCTTCTGGGGTGTCCCGCCGGGCCTCGATCGCAGCCCGCTCGACAGCGAGGATTATCGACCCGATTGCTGCGGCGTGATCGTGGCGGATGGCTACGATGCGGAAATCCTGCGGCCCGCGCCGCTCAATCCGCTGGCCGCAGCGCGGCGCAAGGTGGAGATCGAGCGCTTGTCGCGCACGGCGCTGCGGCGCCTCACCGTTGCCGCCGATCCCGAATGCGCACCGTGGGGAACCGGCGACATCGCCTGACGAATCGGCGCAAGCCCTTCTCGTTACGGCAGGATTGCGGCATAGCGGCGCCGTGACGTCGCTCGCCATCCTCCTCTCCGTCCTTTCGATGACCGCGATCGTCGCTGTGCGCTATTTCGCGTCGAGCGGCCTGTTCGCCTGGATCAGCGCGCGGCGGGTGCCGGGCATCCACGACCGGCTCGGCCCGCAGATGCGGCGCGAGATCGGCTGGTCGCTGGTATCGGCGGCCGTTTTCGGCATACCAGCGGGCCTGGTCGCCTGGGGCTGGCAGGAGCGGGGATGGACGCGCATCTACGAGGACTGGAGCGCCTATCCGCTCTGGTACGCGCCAGTTTCGGTGCTGCTTTACCTCTTCGCGCACGACACCTGGTTCTACTGGACCCACCGCTGGATGCACCGCCCCAAGGTGTTTCGAAAGATGCACGCGGTCCACCATGCAAGCCGCCCGCCCACCGCCTGGGCGGCGATGAGCTTCCACCCTTACGAGGCGCTGACCGGGGCCGTGGTGATCCCGGCGCTGGTCTTCCTCATCCCGATCCATGTCGCGATGCTGGGCGTGGTGCTCGGCGTGATGACGGTGATGGGCGTGACCAACCATATGGGGTGGGAGATGTTTCCGCGCCGTCTGGTTCATTCGAAATTAGGCGGGTGGCTGATAACGGCGAGCCATCACCAGCGTCATCATGAAGAGTATCGATGCAATTACGGACTGTATTTTCGCTTCTGGGATCGCTTGTGCGGGACCGATCGGGGCCTGAGTCCCAACGCATGACGGCGCGGAGCGGCCTTAGACTGGCGGCGCTTCCGCTGGCGGCATGTCTCGTGGCGGGTGCGGCGCCGCAGGCGACGGCGGACACGGGCACCACCGTCACGCTTGCGATCAGCGATCTGCGCAATGCGAAGGGCGTGGTGAGAGCCTGCATGACTCGCGATCCGGCGCGCTTTCCCAAATGCCGCGGCGATGCGCATGCCTATAGCGCGATCGTGGACGCGCATGGCGGCACGGTCACCGTGCGTTTCGCCGATGTCATACCGGGCCGTTATGCCGTGGCGCTGCTCCATGACGAGAACGCGAACGGCAAGGCCGATCGGGCGCTGGGCATGATGCCCAAGGAGGGATTCGGCTTCTCGCGCGATGCGAAAGTGCAGATGGGCCCGCCGGTTTTCGACGATGCGGCGGTCCAGATCGATCGCGCGCCGCGCACTCTGCCGATCAAGATGCGGTATATGCTCTGAAGCGACACGGGCCGACGCTTTCGCCCCCGGCATGTTTAATCGTATCTTTACCACGCACGCGCCACAAGCGGACCCTGATTTGCAATGGAATTGGGGCGGTACCGGCGATGGACAGGCTTGGCGGCGAATTCGGCGCGCATGACGGGGGCTTCGAACCCGATCGGCACAGCGATCCGCTCGCCGATCCCTTCGATCTCGACGACGAGAGCGCCTACGAAGACGACGACAGCGACGATTTCGGGCCGCCCAGCCCGGTCGGACAGGACGAGCGCCGCATGCAGGTGCGCGCCTACAATCTCTGGGCGAGCCAGCTTGGCGACAACGCCTTTCCCTCGATCGACACGCTCGACCCCGAATCGATCGAGGATTTCGGCCCCTATTCGGTGCTGCTCGATTTCTCCGACGGGCTGGACGATCCGGTGCTGCGCCATATCGGAGCGGAACTGGCCAAGGAATGTAGCGCCGATGACGCAATGGCGCGCCTGTCGGACGTGCCCAGCCGATCGCTGCTGAGCCGGATTACCGATCATTACATGCAGATCCTCGCGAACCAGGCCCCCATCGGGTTCGAGGCGGAGTTTCTGAACGAGCGTGGCAACACCGCGCTTTATCGCGGTATCCTGCTTCCCTATTCAAGCGAGCCGGACGACAATCGCGCCACGGGCGAGCCTGCGAAGATCGACTTCATCTACGGCGTCATCAATTGGAAGGAACTCGCCGACCAGGCGATGGCCGACGAATTGCTGCTGGAAATCGGCCAGGCCCTGGAAGGGGTTTCTCTGCCGAACGAAGCGCCCGACGACGTGCTCGAACTGGGCACTTTTGCCCCGAGCCAAGACGAGAGCGAAGACGAACCCGACGCCGCGGTGGATATGCTTCCTCGCCCATCCTTCGGCACCGCTTCGCCAGATCGGCCCGCCCGCATCAAGCGCCCTGCTCTGCCCACACCCGATTACGCGGCAGAAGCGGAAAACGAGCCGGATCCGTCCGGCGAAGAGGCTGAAAGCGACGACAGTGAAAGCTGGGCGATAGGCGAGCGCGCAAGCGATTACGGCTTGGCCGAGGAATGGGACGAACCCGATTACGAGGATGTCGACGATGTCGTCGATCCGCTGGCCGACGATGGCGTCGGTCTAGGCCTCGCCTCGCTGGTGTCGCGCGGCACGCGGCGCGCGAGCGAAGTGATCATGCCGTCCCAGAACACCATGGGCGACTTCCCCGAGCCTTCCGCGGCGCCGATCCCCCAGGCCTACGAGCCCGAACCGGTGGTCGAGCCGTTCGAAGAGGCGGCGCCCGTCGAGCTGGACCACAGCGAACCTGAAGGCCTTTACGACTGCCTCGCCGAAGCGCGCGACCTGGCCCATGCCGCACAGTCGAGCGAAGACCGCAGCCGGACCGCCCTCTACAACGCTGTCGGGCGCGCCTACGATTTCAGCCTGGAAGCGCAATCGGATCCCGAAGGCTTTGCCGAAATCATCGCCGATAACGGCCTGACCGTGCAGGATCGCGCGCCGATGACTCCGGTGGTCAAACTGGTCTTCGGCGCCGATTACGACAAGACCCGCCTGACCGAATATGCCGCAGTGCTGTCGCATGCCCATCGCACCAAGCTTGCACGCGGCTCGCTCGCCCGATTCCTCATGGAAGCCGAAGGCGGGCTCAAGGGCGTGGTGCGCGAAGAACGCCGCCTGCGCCGCGAAGAAGCGGGCAAGCCCGCGCTGGACGCGCCTGCGGTGCGCGCGGAGCTGGCGGAAATCCTCCGCCGGATGGACCCGATCGATCTGGCCGACCTCGCGCCCGACGGCCCGGAATTCGCGCTCGTCGTGATCCGCAGGGACGAGACCGGGACGCTCGATGTGATCGGGGAAGTGCCCGAGGATATCGCGCTGATCGAGCGCGCTGCGCGCAAGCTCGCCTGACGGCGCTCTTCGCGAAACTCGAAGGCGCGAAGACTTAACAGCGCTGGCGCAGGCCGCTAGCGCCGCCTCATGCCCATCGCTCCGTTTCGCGCGCCTCCGATCCGCATCCAGCCCTATTTCGGCTTTCGCAATCGCGACCGCCTGACGATTTCATGCCGCGCCCTTCGTTCGGGCAAGCGCGACGCAAGTGCGCGGTTCCGGGCCAGCGGGCGCTGGCAGGCCTTTCGCACCATGATCGCCCAGTTCGCTTCGCGCGAAGTGGCGGACGTGACGGTCGAGCTGGAACTGCGCCACGCCGACGGACGAAATCACCGCCATCGCGCCCTGACCGACGATGAGGGCTATGCCCATTTCGACATCGCGCTCGATCCGCCCGCCGACCTGTCCGAAACCACGGTGTGGGAGGTGGTCACTTTTCACTGGGACAATCGCGAGGGCGGACAGGCGGTGGACGGGCATGTGCTCGTTCCCGGGCGCGATGCTGCGCTGGGCGTCATCAGCGATATCGACGATACGGTGATCGAAACCGGCATTAGCGGCAATCTGCGCGCCATCGCCCGCAACTGGCGGCGCGTCCTGATGCAGATGCCCGACGAGCGCCTGCTCGTACCCCAGGCGGACGTGTTCTACACGGCATTGGGCGGCGGCGCGGTTCTGATGGAAGGGGACGGTTCGGCGGGCGAGCGCCTGCCCGCGACGCACCATCCCTTCTTCTATGTCAGCTCCAGCCCCTGGAACCTGTTTTCCTATCTCGTCGCCTTCATGAAGAGCCGCAAATTGCCGCTCGGCCCGCTGATGCTGCGCGATTGGGGGCTGAACCGCGAAACCTTCGGATCGGGCAGCCATGGCGCGCATAAGACGGAAGCGATCCACCGGATCATCGAAACCTATCCCGATATGCGCTTCGCTCTGATCGGTGACGATACGCAGGGCGATCTCGTGGCTTTCGCCAAGGTCGTGGCCGACCATCCCGGTCGCATTCGCGCGGTCTTCATCCGCCGCGCGGGCGATCCCTTCACGCCCGAAGAGCGCGAGGCGAAGGCGACGATCGAATCGGCGAACGTGCCGTTGTGGCTCGGCGACGATTACGAGACCGGCCACCAGTTTCTCGGCTCGATCGGGCTGTCGCAGGACGGCGAGGCGGAAGAGATCGTTCGCATGGTGGACCGGACCGGAAAAGGCGATACGGTCGCGGCGGAAGAGGGGGCGATATGAGCGCAACACGGCGGAGACCGGGAAAGATGGGCTGGACCCTGATCGTGATCGCGCTGCTGGCGCTGGGGGGCTTTGCCCTGTGGCGCTGGGCCGTGGCGGCAGGATCGGCAGGCACGCTCGACTGGATCGACGCGCGCTTTCCTCGCGATCGCGATGTCGAATTGGCGGCACGGGGCAACTACGGCCCGGCCGAAGCGCAGCGTGCCGAAATCTGGGTGCCGGAAGGCGAAGCGCCTGCGGGCGGCTTCCCGCTCGCCGTGTTCATCCATGGCGGCGGCTGGAATTCGGGCGCGCCGGAGGATTACCGCTTCGTCGCGCGCAGTCTGGGAGAGCGAGGAATCGCAACGGCTCTGGTCGGCTATCGGCTGGTGCCGGAAGGGCGCTATCCCGCCATGCTGGAGGACAGTGCCGCTGGCCTTGCCTGGGTGCGCAGCCGGGCAGACGAGATGAATGTCGATGCCGGGCGCACGATCCTGATCGGCCATTCCGCAGGCGCATATAATGTCCTGATGCTCGCACTCGATCCGCAATTCCTGCGCGCGGCAGGCGTCCCGCGCGACAGCGTTGCAGGCATCGTCAGCCTGGCGGGACCGGCCGATTTCTATCCCTTCGACACCGAATCCTCGAAGAACGCCTTCGGCCATGTCGCCGACGGACGCATCACTCAGCCGATCGCCTATGGCACACGCGAAACGCTCGCCGGTGCGCCACCGCTCCTGCTGATGCACGGAACCGCCGACGAGACCGTGCGCCCCTATAATGCGCGCAATCTGGCCGCCGCCATCGAAGCGGCTGGCGGCGCGGTCGAGCTGATCGAATTCGACGTGATGAGCCATGCCGGGATCGTGATGGGCCTCTCCAAACCCTTCGCGCAGGGCGACAAGGTGCTCGATCCGATTCTCGCCTTCGTGGCGAACCGCACGGGGCCGCAAGGGCAGGCTTCAGTTCCGGTTCAGGGCAAAACCCGCTAGCACGCTCGCCATGCGCGCTCTCTCCTTCCTGCTCGCCTTCGTCGCGCTCACGCTCGCGAGCGCGCAGCCCGTCGCCGCCCAGTCGATCCTGCGCGATGCGGAGACCGAAGCGTTCCTGCGCGACATTTCGGAACCGCTGGTGGAAGCCGCCGGGCTCGAACCCGGCAATGTTGATATCGTCCTGATCAACGATCCCAGTATCAACGCCTTCGTGGCGGGCGGGCAGGCGGTCTATATCCATTCCGGCCTGATCGATGCGGCGGACACCGCCAATGAAGTCCAAGGCGTTATCGCGCACGAATTGGGCCATATCACCGGCGGCCACATCGTGCGCTACGGCGAGGGCATGAAGGCGGCGAGCGGGATAACCCTGCTCTCCCTTCTCGCCGGGATCGGTGCCGCGCTGGCCGGGGCGGGGGAAGCCGCAATGGCGGCGATGATGATGGGGCAGCGGGCGGCGCTGGGCCAGTTCCTAGCCTTCACTCGCGTGCAGGAAAGCAGCGCCGACATGGCGGGCGCCCAATATCTGTCCGATGCCGGGATTTCCGGGCGCGGATCGCTGAGCTTCTTCGGCAAATTGCAGAACCGCGAATACCGCTATGGCTACAGCCAGTCCGACGATGCGGCGTTCACGCGCACGCACCCGCTTTCGGGCGATCGCATCGCGACTTTGCGCGGCGTGTATGAAAAAGACCCGGCCTGGGATGCGCCGCTCAATTCCGAATGGGAGAGCGAGTTCGCGCGGGTGAAGGCCAAGCTGAAAGGCTATATCGCGGAGCCGCGCTACACCTTGCGCGATTATCCGCAGACCGACCAGACCCTGCCCGCGCGCTATGCCCGCGCCTATGCCTATCATAAGTCCGCGCAGGTCGATCGCGCTCTGTCCGAAACCGAATCGCTGCTCGCTAGCGCGCCGGACGATCCGTATTTCCTCGAATTGAAGGGGCAGGTGCTGCTCGAATCGGGGCGGCCGGAAGAAGCGCTCGAACCGCTGCGCAAGGCGACCGAGCTGACGCTGGCCGATCCGCTGATCTCTTCGATGTTCGGCCATGCCCTGATCGCGACCGAGGACAAGGATCACTTCGAGGAGGCGGAGCAGGTGCTGCGGGCTTCGGTGGCGCGCGACCGGTACAATCCGTTCGCCTGGTACCAGCTCGGCATGGTCTATGCGGCTCGCGGCGACCTGCCCCGCGCGCGCCTCGCCAGCGCGGAACAGCAGGTGATGAGCCGCCAGTACGCGATGGCGCTGCGCAGCGCGCAGGCGGCGGAGGCGGGCCTGCCGAACGGATCGCCGGACTGGCTGCGCGCGCAGGATGTCGGCATGCAGGCGCGCGCGCTGCTGGAACAGCAGATGGACAAGCGCTGAGGGGCCAAGAATTTATGCGGCAATATTTCCTGACGGCGCTGATCGCGCTGGTGGCCGGTTTTGCCGGGGCGGCGCTCTGGTCCGTTACCGGGCTGGGCCATTCGCAGACGCGCAGCTATCTCGTCGCCAATCCGGACATTCTGCCGGAAATGGCCGAAGCCTTCCAGGCGCAGCAGGCCCAGGATCGGCTGGCTAGCGTGGCGGACGAAGTCACCGAACCCTTCCCCGGCGCAGTGCTCGGCAATCCCGAAGGCACGCGCACGCTGGTCAAGTTCACCGATTACGGCTGCACTTATTGCAAGGCGAGCGAGCCGGACATCGCCCGGCTGATCGCCGAGGATCCACAAGTGAAGGTGGTGGTGCGCGAATGGCCGATCTTCGAGGGCAGCGAAGAGGCCGCGCGCATGGCCCTCGCCGCAGCGATGCAGGGCAAATATCCAGCTTTCTACAAGGCCATGTTCGCGCTCGGCCCACCGACTCCCGAGACGGTAGAGCAGGCCGCGCGACAGGCGGGACTGGACCTGCAACGCGCTCGCACCGACGCTGCAAGCGATGCAGTAACCGCCGAACTCGCCCGCACGATGGGCTTCGCGCGCCAGCTGGGCTTTTCCGGCACGCCGAGCTGGGTCGCGGGCGGTCGCGTGCTCGAAGGCGCGGTGGGTTACGAGGCGCTGGCCGACGCGCTGGCGCAGGACACCGCCGCGGCGGATAACAGCTGATGCGGCTTGGCGCAGCGCTCGTTCTGGCTCTCGCGCTGGTCGGAGCGGCACCCGCTCGGGCGCAAGCCGATGAGCTGACCGAAATCGAGGCGTTGCAGGCGCGCGATATCCAGCTCTTCCGCATCGGCTGGAAGCTCGTGACGGCGAACGCCCCCTATTGCGCCGATGCCCGGCCCGCGATCGGCGCGCTGTTCCACGATGCCGCTGCCTACGGAAAGCCCGATCGGGTGCGGGCCGAACTGGATCTGGCCGGCGATATCGCGGTCCAGGCGCTGGCGCCGGAATCGCCCGCAGTCGCAGCGGGCCTTACGCGCAATGCCGGCTTGCTCCATCTGAACGGCGCTCTCCTCGCCGAGACATATCCGCCGAGCGATCCGCGCTGGGAGCGGATGGTGGACATCAACGCCTCGCTGGACGAGGCGCTGGCGCAAGGCCCGATCCGGATCGGCTGGGTCGCCAAGGGCGAGTTGCCGAGAGAAGCGACCGTGACCGGCGTGCCCGCCTGCCCCAGCCGCTTCGAAGTGCTGGACGGAGGCAAGCGCGCCGTCGCGGATGGCAGCCGCGTCATCTTCGGTCGCGGTTTCGCCGGATTCTCCTATCCCGAAGACCAGTTCGCCGCCGCAGTCGCGCACGAACTGGCGCACAATCTTCTCGGCCATCGAAAGATGTTCGACAGGGTTGGACGCAGCCAGGGCCTCGTCCGCCTGACCGAGCGCGATGCCGACCGGATGATGCCGTGGCTGCTCTACAATGCCGGTTACGATCCGCGCGCCGCCGCTCGCTTCATGGCGCGCTGGGGCCCCAAATATGGCGGCGGCCTGCTGCGCGATCGCAGCCATGACGGTTGGGACGAACGCGTCGAATTCATCGAAGCGGAAATCGCGACGCTGGAAGCCGCGCTGGCCGAGGATGGCGAGGCGGACTGGTCGCGGCGGTTCGTGCGGATGGCGATACCGGACTAGGGGGAATTCGGCTGTCGCCTTATGCGTCCGGCTGGCCGCCACTGTGTTTCGGATCGGTTCCGGCACGGCAAGAAGCGCCCTTTCGACCGCTTCCGCCGCATCTCTCGCTCGCTCCGGCTGGAAAGGCGCAGGCTTGCGGCTGGTCAGCCTTGCGGCAAATGGTCTAAAGCGAGGGCATAATGGCCGTCCTGCCCATCCAGCCGACCCCGTTCTTCGCGGACAAGAACCGCGCGTTCTGGACGCTCCAGAGCGCGGGCTGGGGCGGCGCCTTCCTGCTTCGCGCGATCACGGGCCTGGTGGGGGGGCAGGACTGGAGCTTCCTGGTCAATGTCGCGATCGAGGCGGTAACGGGCTTTTCGATCAGCCTCGTCCTCTCGGTCATCTACCAGCGGCTGATCTCGGTCCGTCCGCTCGTCACCTGGGCATCGACCGTGCTGGTCCTCTTCGTGGGCGTGGGAATCTTCACTTTCATCATCGCATGGGTCACCAGCCTTACCCGCGCCAGTTTCGATGGCGATTTCGTCGCGCTCTATATCGGCTTTCTGATCTGGCCGCTGACGCTTCTGGGCGCATGGTCGGCGCTGTATTTCGCGATCAATTACTTCCTCCAGGTCGAGGAACAGGCCGATCGGCTGGAGCGGCTGGAAATGCAGGCCACCAGCGCGCAGCTCGCCATGCTGCGCTATCAGTTGAACCCGCATTTCCTGTTCAACACGCTGAATTCGATCAGCACGCTGGTGCTGCTGAAACAGACCGCGCCCGCCAATGCGATGCTGACGCGCCTGTCCAGCTTCCTGCGTCATACGCTCGTGAGCGAACCGGGCGGCAAGGTGACGGTAGAGCAGGAGGTGGAGATGCTGAAACTCTATCTCGATATCGAACGGATGCGGTTCGAGGATCGGTTGCAGACCGATTTTCGCATCGAACCTGGCGCGAGCGAAGCCTGCATCCCGTCGATGCTGCTGCAACCGCTGGTCGAAAACGCAATCAAATACGGTGTATCGCCGCAGGAAGAAGGCGCGACGATATCGCTGGTCGCCCAGATCGCGGGCAGCCGCCTGCGCGTAACGGTCACCGACACCGGACCGGGCATCCACCACACCGTGCGCCCGGAAACCGGTAGTCCCGGCGGCATTCCCGATGGAATGCTCGAACGCTCGCGCCGCACCACGTCGACCGGAGTGGGCCTTGCCAATATCCGCGACCGGCTGGCCCAGGCCTATGGCGATGACCATCGCTTCGAAATCCGCTCTCCCGACAGCGGCGGTTTCACCGTCAATATCGAAATTCCCTACGAAGCCGCCGAAGACAGCGCGGCCCTGCCCACGAAATCCTCTTCCAAACCGCAGGCGCGGCAACCGATACCCCCCTCATCGGTTACTGCCCTGCCCCCTGAGAAAGCCTCCCCAGCATGACCATCCGCACGCTCATCGTCGACGACGAGAAACTCGCCATTCAAGGCCTCCAGGTTCGCCTGGAACCGTTCGAGGACGTCGAAGTGATCGACACCTGCCAGAACGGGCGCGAAGCGATCCGCGCGATCAAGACGCAGAAGCCCGATCTCGTCTTCCTCGACATCCAGATGCCCGGTTTCGACGGATTTTCGGTGGTGCAGGGGGTGATGGAAATCGATCCGCCGCTGTTCGTGTTCGTCACCGCTTTTCAGGAACACGCCATTCGCGCGTTCGAGGCCAATGCGGTCAATTACCTGATGAAGCCGGTGGACGAGGACAAACTGGCCGACACGATCGAGCGCGTGCGCGTGCGCCTGTCAGAAAAGAAATCCTCCGAAGAGGCCGAAAAGCTGATGAACGTGCTATCGGAGGTCGCGCCAGAAGCGGCCGAGGAATTCACCGGCGAGGACGCGGATGCCGCCGGGCGGTACGAGAAGCTCATCAACGTCAAGGATCGCGGCCAGATCTTCCGCGTCGAAGTCGGCACGATCGAGCATATCGAGGCCGCGGGCGATTACATGTGCATCTATACCGGCGACAATTCGCTGATCCTGCGCGAGACGATGAAGGATCTCGAACGCCGCCTCGATCCGCGCAAGTTCCAGCGCGTCCACCGTTCGACCATCGTCAATCTGGACCAGGTCCGGCAGGTGAAGCCGCACACCAATGGCGAATGTTTCCTCGTCCTCGAATCGGGCGCCGAAGTGAAGGTCAGCCGCAGCTATCGCGATGTCGTCGCGCGCTTCGTCCATTGATAACCGCACGATCTGGGGGGCAGACCGCATGAGCGATGATGTGACGCGGCGCAGTCATGCGCATCGTCCACGCATAGAGCGCGGTGGATTCATTCTGTTCCTCGCGCTCGTGACCGTCGGTCTGATCTGGGTATCCTGGCCCTTCGCTTCAGCGATCCTGTGGGCCGCCCTGGCCGCGATCATCTTCCAGCCGCTCTTCCTGACGTTGCAGAGCAATCTGGGAGGCAGCAATCGCGCGGCCATCCTGACACTTCTCATCGTCACTATCGTAGTGATCGTGCCCGCGATCTGGATCGGCAATATCGTCGTCGATCAGGCGACGCGGCTCTATCTGGCGATACAGAGCCAGCAGATCGATCCCGCCGCCGCCTTCGACCGGGTCCACGATGCGCTCCCCTTCAGCTGGCAGCGCATGATCGACGGCGCTGGTTACGGCGATTTCCGCGTGTTGCAGCAGCGCGTATCGGAATTCACCGAGGAAGCGCTGGTGATTGCCGGTCGTTCTGCACTGTCCATCGGGGGCAGCGCGTTCTCGTTCGTGCTGTCGCTCGGCGTCGGGCTCTACGTCCTCTATTTCCTCTTGCGCGACGGGCAGCGGATCGGCCCCGCGATCCGCGATGCGCTCCCCCTCGAACCCAAGACGGCGCACGCGCTGGCGGAGCGGTTCGCAGTCGTCGTGCGCGCCACGATCAAGGGTTCGGTCGTCGTGGGCCTGGTGCAGGGCGCGCTCGGCGCGATCACCTTCGCGATCGTCGGCATGCCCGCCGCTGCGCTGTTCGGCGTGCTGATGGCGATCTTCTCGCTGTTGCCCGCGCTCGGCCCGGCCATCGTGTGGATTCCGGTTGCCATTTACCTCGCCGCGATCGGCGAATACTGGCAGACGGCGGTCGTCATCGGATCGGGCGTCGGCGTGATCGGAATGGCGGACAATATCCTTCGTCCGATTCTGGTGGGCCGCGACACGGGCATTCCCGATTGGGTCGTGTTGCTGACCACGCTGGGCGGCATCGCCACGCTGGGCCTCAGCGGGATCGTCGTCGGTCCGCTGCTGGCAGGCCTGTTCCTGACCGGCTGGGCGATCATGAGCGAACAGCGCGGCGTGGTGAAACATCCCGATCCGGTCCCCGAAGGAGAAACCGAATGAGCCTTCCCGACTGGAGCCTGCCCGGTTTCGACCTCGACCGTTTCGTGCGCGAGACGCTGGCGGAGGATCTGGGCGAAGGCCTCCCCGATGGCGGACGCGATGTTACCAGTGAAAGCGTCATTCCCGCCGAGGCGCGCTTTTCGGGCGTGATGGACAGTCGCGATCCGATCCGCGTGGCGGGCTTGCCGGTGGCCGCCGCGTTCTTCCGTGCGCTCGACCCCGATATGGAGATCGCGATCCTTGTCGAAGAAGGCGCGGCGGTCGCGCCCGGCACCGATCTGATGCGCCTCACCGGCAATGCCCGCGCCATGCTGACGGCGGAGCGCAGCGCTCTCAACACCGTCCAGCACCTTTCCGGCATCGCCACGATGGTGGCCGAATACGTCGCGGCGATGGACAATCCCGACTGCACTCTGCTCGACACGCGCAAGACCATTCCCGGCCTGCGCCATCTCGAAAAATACGCGGTACGAATGGGCGGCGGGTCGAATCACCGCATGGGGTTGTGGGATGCCGCCATGATCAAGGACAACCACGTCCTTGTCGCAGGCAGCGTCGGCGAGGCGGTGCGCCGCGCGGTCGATGCGGGCGTTGCGGAGATCATCTGCGAGGTCGACCGGATCGACCAGATCGAACCCGCGCTGGAGGCGGGTGCGACCCGGCTGCTGCTCGACAATATGGAGCCGCCCACTCTGCGCGAAGCGGTCTCGCTCGTGGCGGGCCGCGTTCCCACCGAAGCGAGCGGGGGCATCGCGCTCGACACGATCCGCGCCAAAGCGGCGACGGGCGTCGACTACGTCTCGGTCGGCCGCCTCACCCAGAGTGCACCCGCCGCCGATATCGGTCTCGACTTTACGCCCCTGTAAATTCGCGCCATCACTGCGGTCCGAAGGGGAGGGCAAAACGCATGAAACCGGCAGCAATCAAAAAATTCGACTGGCTTTATCTCGGCTCGGTGGCCGTTGGCCTGCTGGGCTTTGCGTTGAATTACGGAGCGATCGCCGACCAGGCCAATGCGGAGCTTGCCGCGGGCGGACTGGAAGGCGCTGCGAACGGATTGCTGATCGGTAGTATGCTGGTCGGCGTGGCGATCAATGTCGCGTTGTGGTTTCTGGTGTCCGTTTTGCGGATCGGCTTCGTCAAATGGATCATCGTGCTGTTCGTCGCATGGGGCCTGCTGTCGCTGGGGACGGCGCTGGCCAGTGGGGAGATCGCCTCGCTGAATCTGATCTTCGGAATAATCAGCTCCTTGATGGTAATCGCCTCGCTCTATTTCCTGTTTCAGCCCGAGGCGACCGCGTGGCTGGCTGCGAAGCGCGACGATGACGGATCTCGCACGGAGTAGGTCCGGCTCGCGATTCTTGCGCGCTGTCTGCCTCGCCGGTTCGCTGCTGCTTGCCGCACCGCTATCGGCTCAGGCCTATCAGTGTTCGCTACCCCGCACGGCCAGCGTTCCGGCGATCAAGCGCGACGGGCCGGTACGCAGCGTGCCCGTCACCGGCTATACGCTGGCGCTGAGCTGGTCGCCCGAATTCTGCCGCATGCGCGAGAACGATCGCAGGCAGGCGCGGCAATGTTCGGGCCGCGCAGGACGATTCGGCTTCGTCCTTCACGGCCTGTGGCCCGACGGTGCGCGCAGCTGGCCGCAATGGTGCGCCACACGCGCACGCCCTTCGGCGCAGACCGTCGCCCGCCAGCTCTGCCGCAGTCCGTCCGCGCGCCTCGTCGCCCGGCAATGGGCCAAGCACGGCGCCTGCATGACGCGCCAGCCGCAAACCTATTACCACGTCAGCAACATCCTGTTCGATTCGCTGCGCTGGCCCGATTTCGACCGCCTCTCGCGCAAACCCGATCTCAGCGCGGGCGATGTGCGCGACTGGTTCGTCGCCGCCAATCGCGGTTGGCGTACCGATGCGGTGGGCATCAAGCTGAACGAACGCGGATGGCTGGAAGAATTGCGGCTCTGCTACGACCGGCGCTTCTTGCCGACGCCCTGCGATCGCCAGCGGCTCGGCCCGGCGGACGATTCGGAGGTCAAAATTTGGCGCGGGCTCTAGCCGTCGGCGCTGCTCAGCGCCGCGCGCGAAAGAATTCCCGCAACATCGCGCCTGCCTCGCTCTCGCCGATCCCCGCATAGACTTCGGGCCGATGGAGGCATTGCGGCTGGTCGAACACGCGC
The DNA here is from genome assembly GCF_001635685.1 of Erythrobacter sp. HI0063. GTDB lineage: Bacteria > Pseudomonadota > Alphaproteobacteria > Sphingomonadales > Sphingomonadaceae > Qipengyuania. The sequence continues at coordinate 27,214 of NZ_LWFF01000313.1, read as the reverse complement.
GCGCCATGTTCGACCGCGCCGCCCTTGGGATCGCTGGCTGCGTAGTAGAGCTTCGCGATCCGGGCATGGGCTATCGCGCCCGCGCACATCGCGCACGGTTCCAGCGTGACCCACAGATCGCAATCGGTGAGCCGCTCGTTGCCGAGCTTCTGCGCCGCCGCGCGGATGGCGACGATCTCCGCATGGGCGGTCGGATCGTGATCGCGGCGCGGCGCATTGCGACCTTCGCCGATCACCTGCCCGCGATGGATCACCACCGCGCCGACCGGGACTTCACCCGCCCGTGCCGCCTCGCGCGCGAGCGCCAGGGCCCTTGCCATCGGTTCGGGGGTCGGCCATTCGCTCATCGTGACCGGTGCCTAGCTCGTCGGCCCGCGCCCGGCAAACGCTTGACGATTCGCCATGCGCTGGCTATGCGCGCGGCTTTCCGGGGATACCGGTGTTATTTGATCGCCTGCGGGCCAGTTTCCGCACGCATCCATTCGAACGAGAGATTTGATCATGTCGCGCATCTGCGAACTGACGGGCAAGGGCCGCCAGGTCGGCCACAATGTGAGCCACGCCAACAACAAGACCAAGAAGGTCTTCCTGCCGAATCTGCAGAACGTCACGCTGATGAGCGAGAAGCTGGATCGCAGCTTCAAGTTCCGCGTTTCGACGCACGGCCTGCGCTCGGTCGAGCACAATGGCGGGCTCGACAACTGGCTGATGAAGACCAGCGACACCAAGCTGTCGGATCGCGCGCTCAAGGTGAAGCGCGAGCTCAAGAAGGCGACCGCCGCGGCCGCCTGAGGCGCCGCTCGCTTTTCTGACTTAGCGACTGCGTAAAGGGCGCTCGGAGCTTCCGGGCGCCCTTTACGCGTGTCTGCGCCGGGCCGGAATAGACAATGCGCACCAGCAGCGAACGCTGAAATGCGGAGAAATTGTCGTCCGAAATCAGCCAGAGGATGGACTCTCCCCCGGCCTTGCCATCAGCCGGTCCGGTCGCTGCAATCCCTTCGAAATTGTCGTTCGGCATACCACGCGGCAGAGACAGCATCTCTTCGGGCCGCCAGACGGTGCCCGGTTCGAGACCTGCCGGATCGAGCCGCACGATAGCGTTGACGAAACGCGGGGGCAGGCCCCATTCGATCCGGCGGAGCAGAACCATTACCTCGCCCGAGGGCACTTGCGTCATATCGACGGGACGAAACCCTTCGGGCGCAGCGAAGCGGAACTCCTCGCCCTTCGCGCCTGCGGTGGGATCGTCGGGGAAAACGACACCACGATTAAACGTCTCGCCCGCGCGCACGACCTCGGCGATCGCGACGAAGCGCCCGTCCGCCAGCCGCGCAAAGGATTCGGGGCCGGAGTTCGAGCGCCAATCGGCCATGGCTGCGGGTTCGACACGGCTGATCGGCGCCAGATCGGGCGTGAGCGCCTCGATCGCATTGCTGCCCTCATAGGCTGCCCAGATCCGCCCGCTTGCCGGATCGTGGGCCATGGCCTCCGCATCCGCGTCGCGCTTGTCCCTTTCGGCACTGCCGGTAATAGCGAGGAAGCGTGCCTCCATCGCCCGCGTCCCCGGACGCTCGATCGCCAGCAACCCGCCCGCATCGCTGGCCGCCAACAACGAGCCGTCGCTGCGCGCGATCAGCGCCGAATACCCGCCGAGGCCGCGACTCATGCTCGACAGCGCCCACGCCCCGGTCAGCAGCAGAGGCCCCTGCCGCCGTGCGTCCGGTGCGATATCCGCTGGCGTGAACACGATGGCCGCGCCCGGATCGATCGGGCGCACGTCGCTGCGCCACACCGTTCCCGGTGCCAGACCGAGCGCCACGGCCACGGCGAGGAAGGCGCGCAGGGGGCGCAACCGGCTTCCCTAGCGGTCGACGAAGAGCAGCGGATCGAGCCGTGCGCCGTGCCAGGTGAGCCCCCAATGGAGATGCGGCCCGGTGGCGCGCCCGGACGCGCCGACATCGCCGATATGCTGGCCTTGAGTGACCCGCTCGCCCTCACGCACCAGAATGCGCGAACAGTGCAGGAAGGCGCTGTTGAGCCCCTGCCCGTGGTCGATGATGAGCAATTGCCCTTCGAGCGAGTAATCCTCGACCGCCAGCACCACCACGCCATCCGCCGGCGCGACGAAGGGCGTGCCGGTCGGCTGCGCGATGTCGAGGCCGGAGTGGTAGCTGCCCGGCTCGCCCCGATAGATGCGCTGCGATCCGAAGCGGCCGGAAATCCGCCCCCTCACCGGCCAGACGAAATCCTGTCGCCAGCCTTCAGCCCCCGTGCGCTTCTGGCGCGAGAGATAGATGGCTTCCAATTCTGGATTGCGCCGCGCCATGAAGGCTTGCGAAGCGCCGCCGGGCGTGCGCGCGACATTCACGCGCTCGATATTCCAGTCGCGCGGCGAGACTGTGACCGGGCTGGCGATCACGCGCCCGTCGGCCAGAGTGGCAGTGAGCTTCGCCTGCGTCCCCGCATCGCGATCGAATGCAGCGAAGAAGCGCCCCTCCTCGTCGAGGATCAGCTCCTGATCGTCGAGCTTGGCCGACACCGTATTGCCCGGCGCCGTGCCGCGAATCCAGCCGCCTTGCGTCAGTTCGCCGTCGAAGGTGAAGACCGGAGCGCGGGTGGGCTTCGGCGCAGGCGTTGGAGATGGAGGCGGGGAAGGTTTAGGAGACGGCGTGGGCGTGACCCGCACCGGCTGGACCGTCTCGGTAACGGGCGGAGCACTTTCGTTCGCCACGCACCCGGCCAGCGCAATCGCAGTAACCGCAGCCGCAAGCGCCCCGCGCCCACGCAGAGCGATGGTCACGATCCGCACCGCCTCGTCATTCGCCCGCCATCCGCTTGGTCGCCATTTCGGCGCTGGCATAGGCTTCCTGATGGTGGACGCTCCAATAGCGCAGCTCTTCCAGCGGGATCGCCTGTCCGCTGACCGCGCAGAATACGTGGGTGCCCGCGCGCAGGACGCGAAAGCCGTTGGGGCCGTAATGCAGCCGGGCTTCGCCGCCGCCGCTTCGATCTCGGGATGACATCAACATGGACCGCTCCCTAGCAAGCCGCGCTCATCCGAACAAATCCTCCTGACCGGGCGGAGCGGCGGTTCGGCGCTTGGGACGCCTGGCGGGCGCCGCGGATGGGGCGGATGGGGCGGAGGCGGGCGATCCTGCGGGAACGGTCGCCAGATCGCCGTCGCGGAATTTCAACGTCAGCACGGCTTCCTTCGCCGCATCCGCCCGGTCCGTCAGCGTTCTGTCATCCGCGCCCGTCACCCGGACATAGCCGCGCGCCAGCACGGCATCGGGATCGAGCGAGCGCATCACGCGCACCGTGCCCGCCAGTCTCTCGCGCGAATCGCTTATCCGGCGCTCGACCAGCGCGGGCGCCAACCGCAGCGCGGCAAGATCGCGTTCGGCATCGCGCAGGTTTCGCTGCAACACCGACGGAGTCAGCCGCAATTCGCCTAGCCGCTGTCGCCCCGCCGCCGCGCGGTCGAGCAGGCCGCGCCGCAAACGCTCGCCTGCCTCGTCCAGCCTTTGCGCCTTGGGCTGCAGCAGCGCTTCCAGCTTCGGCATGCGCTGTACGCGCGCCTCGAGCCGTTCACGCCCCAGCGAGACCGGCCGGGCCGCGCATTGCCGCTGGCGATGGCCCAAATCGGCGAGCATGGCGGCAAGGTCCGCCTTTACCGGCACGGCCCGTTCCGCAGCCGCGGTCGGCGTCGGCGCGCGGACATCGGCGGCGAAATCGGCGAGCGTGGTATCGGTTTCGTGCCCGACCGCGCTGATCGTGGGGATCGTCGATTCGGCGATGGCGCGGACCACGATCTCCTCGTTGAAGCTCCACAGATCCTCGATCGAGCCTCCCCCGCGCGCCACGATGACGAGATCGGGCCGGTTCGGATCGCCTGCATCCATGCCGGAAAAGCCCTGCACCGCCTTTGCAACTTGTTCGGCAGCGCCCTGCCCCTGCACCAGCACCGGCCAGACGATCACGCGGCTGGGAAACCGGTCCGCCAGCCGGTGCAGAATGTCGCGAATCACCGCGCCGGTCGGCGATGTCACCACGCCGATCGTGCGCGGGAGGAAGGGAAGCGGGCGCTTGCGTCGCTCGTCGAACAGACCCTCCGCCGCCAATCGCGCGCGCGTTTTTTCGAGCAGCGCCAGCAGCGCACCCTCGCCCGCCAGTTCCATCCGCTCGATCACGATCTGGTATTTCGAGCGTCCGGGATAGGTCGTCAGCTTGCCCGTCGCGACGACTTCCAGCCCGTCTTCCGGCTTAAAGGGCAGGCGCTGCGTATTGCCCCGCCACATAACACCGTCGATCACCGCCTTCTCGTCCTTGAGCGCGCAATAGAGATGGCCGGAAGCCGCCCGCTTCACGCCCGACAATTCACCGCGCAGCCGCACGAAGCCGAAGCGATCCTCCACGGTCCGCTTCAACAGATTCGATATCTCGCTGATCGAATAGGCCTGGGCGTTGTCGCCGTCCGCCTGCCGCGCTACCAGCCCGCCGTCAGTTTTATCGTCTGAGAGGTAATCGGCCATGAATATCCTGTTGCTTGGCTCGGGCGGGCGCGAACATGCGCTGGCATGGAAGCTGGCGCAATCCCGGCTGCTGGCTGGCGAAGGCGACACGCTGTTCGCCGCGCCGGGCAATCCGGGGATAGCGGATCATGCGCAGCTCGTCGCCCTCGACATAGGCGACCAGGAAGCGGTGAAGACCTTCTGCGCCGAGAATGGGATCGGCCTCGTGGTCGTCGGCCCGGAAGTTCCGCTGGTCGAAGGGCTTGCCGATACCTTGCGCGATGCCGGCGTTCCGGTGTTCGGCCCGTCGAAAGCCGCCGCGCAGCTCGAAGGGAGCAAGGGTTTCACCAAGGATCTGTGCGAGCGGGCCGATATTCCCACCGCGCGCTATATCCGCGCGACCTCGCTGGAGGCGGCGTGGGGGGCGCTCAAACGCTTCGATCCGCCCTTCGTTCTGAAGGCCGACGGGCTGGCCGCAGGCAAGGGCGTGGTGATCGCCGAAACGCGCGAGGATGCGCAGCACGCGCTGTCGGACATGTTCGAAGGCAAGTTTGGTGCGGCCGGCGCGGAAGTGGTGATCGAACAGTTCCTGACGGGCGAGGAGGCGAGCTTCTTCGCGCTGACCGATGGCACCCACATCGTCCCCTTCGGCACCGCGCAGGATCACAAGCGCGCGGGCGAAGGCGATCTGGGGCCCAATACCGGCGGGATGGGCGCATATTCGCCCGCCCCGGTGCTGAGCGCCGATCTGCAGGAGCAGGCCATGCGCACCATCATCGAGCCGACCGTGACAGCGATGCGCGAGGCGGGCACGCCGTTTTCGGGCGTGCTCTATGCCGGGCTGATGCTGACGAGCGAAGGCCCGCAGCTGATCGAATACAATGTCCGCTTCGGCGATCCCGAATGCCAGGTGCTGATGATGCGGCTGGACAGCGATCTCGGCGAGATCATGCTCGCTTGCGCCGAAAGGCGGCTGGGGGAGATCGAACCGCCGCGCTTCAGCGACGATTTCGCGCTGACGGTGGTGATGGCGGCCGAAGGCTATCCCGGCACACCCAAAAAGGGCGGCACGATCGATCTTGGCGAATCGGAAGCGCATGAGGCCAAGGTGTTCCACGCAGGCACTGCCCGCGACGGCGAAACCCTGACCGCCAATGGCGGCCGCGTCCTCAACGTGACCGCCCTCGGAGGGACCGCCAGCGAGGCTCAGGCCGCGGCCTATCGCGCGGTCGACGCGGTGGATTTCCCCGAAGGTTTCTGCCGCCGCGATATCGGCCAGCGCGAGGTGCGGCGCGAACGCGGCTGACCGGGCGCCGCAGCGTCAGGCCGCCAACCGTTCCGCCAGTTCGACACGGTTGCGCCCTTTTTCCTTGGCGCGATACAGCGCTTCGTCGGCGCGCTGCATGATCGCGGACAGATCCTCGCCCGCCGCATGTTCGGCGCAGCCCATGCTCGCGCTCAGATCCTCTTCGACCGAAAGGCTTTCGCGGCAGGCTTGGGCGAAGCTCCCGCGCAGCCGCTCTGCGATGTCGGCCGCATCTTCCAGCGTCGCCAGCGGCAGGTGCAGCGCGAATTCTTCTCCGCCGATCCGCCCGCACACGCTGCGGCGCTCGGTCGCCTTTTCCAGCACGTCTGCAAAGACGCAGATCGCCCCATCGCCCATATCGTGGCCGTAGCGGTCGTTGATGCGCTTGAAATGGTCGAGATCGGCGAGGATCAGCACGCCCGGTTCGCGCCGGATCGAATCGAGCGCGAGATATTCGAACGTCCCGCGATTGTAGAGCCCGGTGAGGTAATCGCGTTCCGCCCGGAAGCGGATATCCGCCAGCGCCCAGGCCGCCACGCGCACGATTATCAGCACGATGGCCAGCAGTTCGAGCGCGCCCAATACGACGAGATAGGTGCGATCAACATCCGAAGTGCGCAGCTCGGCAAAACCCATGTCGAGCCCGAGAATCGACGGGACCACGACAAGTCGGCTCGCTTCCACCGCCACCACGCCCATCAGAACGGCGAGGAGGGCCCAATCCAGCCAACGTTTGCGGCTCACCTTCCATACGCGATAGGCAAGCTCGCATTCGATCATCGCGAAACCGCTCACCATCGCGGCGTAAGCGAGCACATACGGGACTTCGAGAACGGTCCCGGCAAAAGCGGCGATCAGCAGGCCGAAAGCCGCGCTGCGCCAGCGCCAATAGCCGTAGGGCTGGCGATAGACCTGGCGCAGCGCCTGGGCGAAGCCGATCAGCGCCAGCGGGACCAGCAGCGTGGCGCTCGCCATGTCGAACAGGGGCCCGCGCGACAGGCCGATCGTCCAGACCTGGAGCGTCCCGATCGCGATCGACCCGAACAGCCAGGCAAGCGCGCGCTTGCGCCGCATCCCGGCGAGCAGGGCCGCCACGCACATGACAGCCGTCCCGAACAGCACCACGTAGAGGGTGTTTATCGTGACGGTGAAGTCGGTCATGGCGAGGCTGTGCCGGTCGAGATCTGCGAGCGAGAGCTTACCCGAGCCGCTTCGCCACCAGCGCCTTCAGATCCGCTTCGCTGCGCGCGCCGTAATGCGAGATGATTTCCGCCGCACAGACCGCGCCCATGGTGAGGCAGGTTTCGAGGCTCTCGCCGCGCGCATGGCCGGTGAGGAAACCTGCCGCGAAGAGGTCGCCCGCACCCGTAGTGTCGACCACCTTGTCGACCGGTTCGGCAGGGACTTCCGCGCGGGTTTCCCCCTGCACGGCGACTGCACCTTTGGCGCTGCGCGTCGCGACGACGGTGGGGATCTTGCCGCTCAGACTGGCGAGGCCTGCGTCGAAATCAGCCTCGCCCGTCAGCGTCGCCAGTTCGGTTTCGTTGACGAACAGGATGTCGATCTGTCCTTCGTCGATCAGAGCGCTGAAATCGTCGCCGTGGCGATCGATCACGAAGCTTTCGCTGGCCGTGAAGGCGACCTTGCGGCCCGCTTTGCGCGCAACTTCGATCGCGCGGCGCATGGCACGGCGCGGCTCTTCCGGATCCCAGAGATAGCCTTCGAGATAGAGGATGCCCGCGCTGGCGATCAGATCGTCGTCGAGCGCTTCGGCGGGCAGGAACTGGGTCGCGCCCAGAAACGTATTCATCGTCCGCTCGCCATCGGGCGTCACGAAGATGAGGCAGCGCGCGGTGGGCAGGCTGTCCTCGCTGCCCTCGGCAGGGCGAGAGGGCGTCTCGTAATCGACGCCGATGGCGCGGATGTCGTGCGTGAAGACTTCGCCCAGCTGATCGTCCGCCACCTGGCCCACGAATGCGCATTTCGCGCCCAGAGCCGCCATCCCCGCCAGCGTGTTGGCCGCCGATCCGCCGGAGATTTCCTTGGCCGGACCCATCGCCTGATAGAGTTCGTCCGCCCGCGCGGTATCGACCAGCGTCATCCCGCCCTTGTTGAGGCCGAGTTCGCCGATCAGCGCGTCTTCGCACGGGGCCATTACGTCGACGATGGCGTTGCCAATGGCGATGACGTCGTATTGGGTCGGGGTGGCGGTATCGGTCATGGATGCTCCAGCGAGAAAATTCATCGTATCGCGCGCGGTTAGCGGTTCGGCGGATCGAGGCCAAGGGCGCGATTGACTTGGCGCTACGCCTCTTCCACTCCGCGCCGCTGATGACGAGCCTGCAATGACGAGCCTGCCCCGGGCCCTCGCCCTGTCGATCGCCCAGCTCGGCGACCGCGCGATCCTGCGCGTGCTCGCGAAGTCCGCAGGCCTGACGCTGGCGATTTTCGCAGGGCTCGGCGCGGCCCTGTGGTGGGCGCTCGATGCCGCGATCGAGGACTGGATCGTCGCTAATCTCCCTGCCGATTACAGCGATGGATTGGCAGGTTTGGTCGCTCTGGTGCTCGGCCTGCTGGCGGCGTGGTTCCTGTTTCGCGTGGTCGCGCTGGCCGTGATCCAGCTTTTCGCGGACGAGATCGTCCAGGCGGTCGAGGCGCGCCATTATCCGCAAGCCGCGGCAGCCGCGCGGACGCTGCCCTTGCGCGAAGACATCGCCAATGGCGTACGCGGCGCAGGGCGCGCGATCCTGTTCAACCTGATCGCCCTGCCCTTCGCGCTGGTGCTGCTGGTAACGGGCATCGGCACCGCGCTGTTGTTCTGGTTCGTCAACGCGCTGCTTCTGGGACGCGAACTGACCGAAATGGTGGCCCTGCGTCATTCTCCGCGCGGAAGCGATAGCGGCCCGGCCATCGGCGCGATCACGCGCTTTGTCCTGGGCGGTATCGTGGCGGCGCTACTCGCCATTCCGTTTCTCAACCTGCTCGCCCCGGTTGTCGGCGCGGCGAGCGCCACGCATCTGATCCATGGGAGGCCGCGCCATGCGCCGGTTTGAATTTTCTCATATGGCGATGCCCGCCGTCTTTTTGGGCCTCGCCCTTTCGGGCTGCGTCGCGACCCCGCCTGCGGGCACGACCGGAACGCCATCCGAGACACAGCGTCCCCGGCCCACCAGCCCGCCGCCGATGACAGTGCCGCAGCCGACACCTGGCACCCAGCCCGGCGCTTTCATCCCCCCGCGGGTGATGAATATGCCCGGCCTCGAAGGCGTGATCGGAAGCAATGCGAGCGCACTCGCCAATCTGTTCGGTCCGCCCCGCCTGCAAGTGCGCGAAGGCGATGCTGTGAAGCTGCAATTCACCGGACAGGCCTGCGTCCTCGACGTCTATCTCTATCCGCTGACCCAGGGCGCGGAGCCGACCGCCACCTATATTGATGCCCGCCGGGCAAGCGACGGGCTGGACGTGGACCGCGCCGCTTGCGTGACCGCGCTCAGGCGTTGAGGCGCTGCTGCGCGCTTATACCATAAAGCTTTCACCGCAGCCGCAGGCACCCTTGGCGTTGGGATTTTCGAATACGAATCCGGCGGTGAAATCATCCTCGCGCCAGTCCATCGTGCTGCCGACCAGATAGAGCACGCTCGCCCCGTCGATGTAAAAAGTGCCGCCGGGGGTTTCGATCTTCTCGTCGAACTTCGCTTCCTCGCTGACGTAATCGACCGAATAGGCGAGGCCCGAACAGCCCCGGCGCGGAGTCGACAGCTTGACGCCGATCGCATCGTCGGGCGCGCGCGCCATCAGATCGGCGACGCGCTGCTCGGCCGCTTCGGTGAGGATGACGGCGGCCTTGGGCATCGGGCGGGTTTTCGTCTCGGTCATAGCATTCCCAGTTCGAGGCGCGCTTCGTCGGTCATCTTTTCCGGGCTCCACGGCGGATCCCAGACCAAATTCACTTCGGCATCGCGCACGCCGGGCACGCTGGCGGCGCGCAGTTCGACTTCGCCCGGCATGCTTTCGGCCACCGGGCAGTGCGGTGTCGTCAGCGTCATCGTGACGATCACGTCGCTGTCCGGCCCCACCTCGACTCCGTAGATCAGGCCGAGATCGTAGATATTGACCGGGATTTCGGGATCGTAGATTTCCTTCAGCGCCGCGATCACCTTCTCGTACAGCTCGCCGCCCGGTTCGCCCGCATTCACCCCTTCGGGCTTCTTCTGGAGAAAGCCTTCGAGATAGTCGCGCTTGCGCTCCAGCTTGGCGCCGACGCTTTCCTCGGGATCCACGGCGTCCGAAACACGCGCGCGCGGCGGCTTCGAAGGCGCGACGACCTGCTCCGTCGGCGAGGGCGCCACGATCTGTTCGGTCGGCGAGGGGGCCGCGATGAAATCCTGGTCCTGATCGGTGTCGGTGGTGCTCATATCTGGTCTCACGCGAAAATCTTGAGAGTGCGATCGATACCGCGAAGCAGCGCGGCGATGTCGCTATCGTCGGAATAGAGGCCGAAACTGGCCCGCGCGGTGGCGGGTACGCCCAGATGCTCCATCAGGGGCTGCGCGCAGTGATGTCCAGCCCGGATCGCGACGTCTTCTTCGTCCAATATGGTGCCGAGATCGTGCGGGTGAACCCCTTCGATGGCGAAAGAGACGATTCCCGCGCTTTCCTCCGGCCCGAACAGCTTGACCGAATTGAGCGTGCGCAATTCCTCGCGCAGCGTCTTCGCCAGCGCGGCTTCGTGCGCAAACAGCCGGTCCGGGCCCTGTTCGGCGACATAGTCGATGGCGGCATGCAGCGCGATCGCTTCGGTGATCATCGGCGTGCCCGCTTCGAAACGCTGCGGCGGCGGGGCATAGGTGCTGCGCGCGAATTCGACCTTTTCGATCATCGCGCCGCCACCCTGCCAGGGCGGCATGTCTTCAAGCAGATCCTTGCGGCCCCACAACACGCCGATCCCGGTCGGCCCGTAAAGCTTGTGGCCGGAGAAGACGTAGAAATCGCAGCCCAGCGCTGTCATGTCGAGCGCCATACGCGGCGCGCTCTGGCACCCGTCGAGCAGCAGTTTCGCGCCCACGGAATGCGCCAGATCGGCGGCGGCGCGCGCGTCCAGCACCGATCCGAGCACGTTCGAGACATGCGCCAGCGAGACGATCTTCGTGCGCGGAGTCAGGATATCCTCCAGCGCGCCGAGATCGATCCGCCCATCCTCGGTCAGCGGGCAGACGTCGATGACGGCACCGGTCCGCTCCGCGATCATCTGCCATGGCACGATATTGGAATGATGTTCCAGCATGGAGAGGACGATCCGGTCGCCCTCGCGCAGGTTTGCCATTCCCCAGCTCTGGGCGACAAGGTTGATCCCCTCGGTCGCCCCGCGCACGAAGACCACTTCGTCGTCGCTATCCGCGCCGATGAAGTCCGCCACACGCCGCCGCGCCGCTTCGTAACCCAGCGTCATCTGCGCACTGCGGCCATAGACGCCGCGATGCACGGTCGCATAATCCGCACCCAGCGCGCGCGTCATCGCGTCGATCACCTTTTGCGGCTTCTGCGACGACGCGGCGGTGTCGAGATAGTGCCACGGCTTGCCGTCCGCCGTCAGGAGGCCGGGAAAGTCCGCCTTGCCTGTAAGGACAGCCGCCTCGCTCACAGGTGCTTGTCCAGCTTGCCCAGTGCGACATCCATCAGGCGCTCGCTCTCTTCCTCGTCCTCCAGAGCCACGAAGGCATCGCCGAGAAAGGCGCGGACGAGCAGTTTGCGCGCGGTTTCGGGCGGCAGGCCGCGCGCCGCCATGTAATAGCGCGCCTGTTCGTCCAATTGGCCGACCGTGGCGCCGTGGGCGCATTTGACATCGTCGGCATAGATTTCGAGCTGGGGGACCGAGTTCACGCTCGCGCCCTTTTCCAGCAGCAGACCCTTGAAGTCCTGCTTGGCATCGACCTTCTGCGCATCGCGCGCAACGTCGATCCGGCCGAGGAAATTGCCGGTGCCCTGCCCCCAATGGACGCCGCGCACCACCTGATTGCTGGTAGCGTTCGGGTGATCGTGCGCGATGCGGGTGACGAATTCGCGCGTCGTGTCGCGCCCGCCGAGCGTGACGCCGCCGAACTCAAAGTGCCCGCCTTCTTCGACCAAAACGACCATTTCGACCCGGCCCAACCGGCCCGAAGCGATCACGCCGAATATTTCGCAGGTGGCATTCTTGCGCACGTTGATGCGCAGGCGGCGCAGTTCGGTGGCATCGCTGACCGCATCGCCTTCATCGGCGATAACGATCGTGTCACGAAAGGTTTCGCCTTCGGCCACGTCGATATCGTGCCATTGGTCGAACGTGCCGAGGTCCATGCCTGAAAGCGCGTCCGTGTTCGAATAGCGCCAGGCTTCGTCTTTCCGCGTCGGGAGGATGATCGCTTCGCTCACGCCGCCTCCGCCATCACCGCGTCATAGCCTTCGGCTTCGAGCCGCTGCGACAGGTCGGCATCGCCCGTCTTCACGATCCGCCCCTGCGACAGGATATGGACGAAGTCCGGCTTCACGTAATCGAGCAGGCGCTGGTAATGCGTGATCAGCAGAACGCCCTTGTCGGGCTTGCGCATGATCGCGTTGATCCCGTTCCCCACGGTCTTCAGCGCATCGATGTCGAGCCCGCTATCGGTCTCGTCCAGAACGGCCAGTTTCGGGTCGAGAATGCCCATCTGGACCATCTCGGCGCGCTTCTTCTCGCCGCCCGAAAAGCCGACATTCACCTGCCGCTTGAGCATTTCCATGTCGAGCTTGAGCAGAGCCGCCTGTTCCTTGGCGTGCTTCAGGAATTCGCCGCCCGACAGCGGCTCTTCTTCGCGCGCCTGACGCTGGGCGTTGAGCGCCTCGCGCAGGAACTGGACGTTGGAGACGCCGGGGATTTCGACCGGATACTGGAAGCCCAGGAAAAGTCCCGCCGCCGCGCGCTCGTGCGGGTCCAGATCGAGCAGGTCTTCGCCCGCGAATGTCACGCTGCCGCCGGTCACTTCGTATCCCGGCCTTCCGCCGAGCACATAGGCGAGCGTCGACTTGCCCGCGCCATTGGGGCCCATGATGGCATGGACCTCGCCCGCATTCACGCTGAGCGAGAGGCCGTTGAGGATTTGCTTGCCGTCTATTTCGGCGTGGAGGTTTTTGATTTCGAGCATGTCTGTTATCTCGTCTGGTCGCGATGCGGGCCCGGTTTGCGGGGCCGCGAATAATGCTGGTTGGGATTGGCCGCGGCATGGGCGCGCGCGGCCTCTTTCTTGTCGGCAATGCGGCTGCGCATGCCGAGCGTGATGCGCTGGAGCACGCTGTCGATGTCCGTCAGGATGTCGGAGGCGGCGATCCGCATGACGCGGATGCCGACCGATTCGAGGCTCTTGTCGCGACGTTTCGCCAGCGCTTCATCCGCGCCCTCCTCGTCGATCATGATCGCCATGCCGAGATTGTGGCAGTTGAAGTCCACGATCGCGCTGCCGACCACGGCGAAGCGCTTGAAGGTATAGCGGCCCATATCCGCCTTGGCGAACTTCTCGGCGAGCGCCTTGTGCGCTTCGGAGGAATGGCGCCGCAGCTCGCGCGCCTGTTCGTGCAGGACGTCGAGCCGCTTGTCCGAAATCTCCCACCCACGGCCCTTCTTCTTGAGCGCGGGAGCGGTGTCGTCGGTTTCCGACGGATCGCGGAGCTGGAGGGTCTTGCGGTCGGTCTCTGTCATCAGTCCTGTTCCGTCACCGGTTCAGCCATCGGAGCTTTGTAAGGAGCCTGGAAATCGTCGAACTCATCCAAAAATGCTAAAACGCGATTCCTTCTGTTCTCTTCATTGTCGCCGACGCCATGCTTTCGATACAATTCGGCTCCGTACTCAACGGCATCGGTTCGCAATTGATCGCAGTTTTCTGGCTGATCAGTAAGATCGATGGGCTCGCCGTCGGATTGTACCGTATCGTACTGCTTGGCAGTGACACACATCATGTATGGCATCACCGCGGGCACGATCTCGTCGGGAACGTCCAGCGAGCGCGAGACGGTGACGATGCTGCTCTCCGTCTCTTCTATTTCCTCTACCGTCGAAACGGTGGCGGCTTGGGCCATACCCAGGACACTCATAAGCAAAAGAAACATCACCCCACGCTCCCCTCGAGCGAGATCGCCAGCAGCTTCTGCGCTTCGACTGCGAATTCCATCGGCAGCTGCTTCATCACTTCCTTGGCGAAGCCGTTGACGATCAGCGCGATCGCCTCTTCCTCGCCGAGGCCGCGTTGCTGGGCATAGAACAGCTGGTCGTCCGAAATCTTGGAGGTAGTCGCCTCGTGCTCGATCTGGGCGCTGGGGTTCTTGACCTCGATATAGGGCACGGTGTGCGCGCCGCATTTGTCGCCCAATAGCAGGCTGTCGCATTCGGTGCGGTTGCGGACATTGTCGGCGTTGGCGGCCACGCGCACGAGCCCACGATAAGTGTTGTTCGACTTGCCCGCCGAAATCCCCTTGGAGATGATGGTCGAGCGCGAACCGCGCCCGTTGTGGATCATCTTGGTGCCGGTGTCGGCCTGCTGATGATTGTTCGTCACCGCGACCGAGTAGAATTCGCCCACGCTGTCCTCGCCGTTGAGGACGCAGCTGGGATATTTCCACGTGACGGCAGAACCGGTTTCGACCTGGGTCCAGCTGATCTTGGACCGCGCGCCCTGGCACAGGCCCCGCTTGGTGACGAAATTGTAGATCCCGCCCTTGCCTTCCGCATTGCCGGGATACCAGTTCTGGACGGTCGAATACTTGATCTCCGCATCGTCCAGCGCGACCAGTTCCACGACGGCGGCGTGCAGCTGGTTCTCGTCGCGCATCGGCGCGGTGCAGCCTTCGAGATAGCTGACATAGCTACCCTTTTCCGCCACGATCAGCGTGCGCTCGAACTGGCCGGTGTTTTCCGCATTGATGCGGAAATAGGTGCTGAGCTCCATCGGGCAGCGCACACCTTCGGGGATGTAGACGAAGGTGCCGTCCGAGAAGACCGCGCTGTTGAGCGTGGCGAAATAATTGTCGCGCTGCGGCACCACCTTGCCGAGCCATTTCTTCACCAGCTCGGGATATTCGCGGATCGCCTCGCTGATGGAGCGGAAGATGACGCCTGCCGCTTCCAGCTCCTTGCGAAAGGTGGTGGCGACGCTGACGCTGTCGAAAACCGCGTCCACCGCGACCTTGCGCGCGCCTTCCACGCCCGCGAGCACTTCCTGCTCCGCGATCGGGATGCCGAGCTTGTCGTAAACCGCCTTGATGTCGGGATCGAGCTCGTCGAGCGATTCCAGCTTCGGCTTGGCCTTGGGCTCGGCGTAATAATAGGCATCCTGATAATCGATCTCGGGATAGCCGAGCTTCGCCCAGTCCGGCTCTTCCATGTCCTGCCACAGGCGAAAGGCCTTCAGCCGCCAGTCGAGCATCCATTCGGGCTCCTTCTTCTTGGCGGAGATATATTTGACAGTGTCTTCGTTCAGGCCCTTGGGCGCGAATTCGGTGTCGATGTCCGAATGCCAGCCGAATTCGTATTCGGCGGCGCGCGCCGCGGCATCGCGGGCGTCCTGATCCTGAACGGGTTCCTGAAGGTCTACGGTGTCGGTCATGCCAGTTCTTTCGGAGCGTGTGTCTTGGACGCGTGAGAGGCAGGCGCGTCGGCCAATTGGGTGAGCGGTATTCCGGCGAGCGCGCCGCGCAGGGCGCCGTTGATGACGGGCCAGTGGGGGCGCAGGCTGCAATCCTGGCCGATCGTGCAATCCTGCCCTTCGACGCAGGCGGTCAGCGCGATCGGGCCTTCCACCGCCTCGACGATATCGGCGACGCTGATCGCGGCGGCCGGTCGCGCGAGCTGCAATCCGCCACCCGCCCCGCGCACCGAACGCAGCAAACCCGCCGCGCTCAATTTGCTGACGAGCTTCTGCACGGTGGGGACCGGAAGCCCGGTTTCCGCCGCCAATTCCGCCGCACTCGTCCGCCCGCCACCGCAATGACGCGCGGCGGCGTGCATGGTGACGACGGCATAGTCGGCGAGATTGCTGAGGCGCATGCTGGCCAAATCGGAGCAATGCGGTCCGATTTCAACCGAAAACGGTTTGTTGCGAGTCGTTATTATGTTTGTGTTTCGCATCCCCGCCGGGATGCGAAATCCTCGCGCCTATCGGCGCTGCGGACGCGCGGTCGCGCTTGCGGGCCTACGGCCCGTGCTCCGCGACCAAGCCTTTGGGCCTGGAATGGTCCGGTCCGCGACCAGCGGACCGCAAGGGCACGCGCCCGCCCCGCAGGTGCCCGACCGAAGGGAGGAACAGCACCGAGGACGAAGCCACGGAGGTGGCTTCGAAACACAAAAACTCGCCCCAGCGGAGGCGGGTTCGCAAAACAAAGCTTCCGCCTATTTTTCTTCAGCGATCCAGGCGTCGACATTCTCTTCCATGATCGCCAGCGGCACCGGGCCGGTTTTCAGAATCACATCATGGAAGCCGCGGATGTCGAAATCGTCGCCCAGCGCAGTCTGCGCCCGGTCGCGCAGTTCCATGATCTTGAGCTTGCCGATCATGTAGGCGGTCGCCTGCCCCGGATAGACGATATAGCGTTCGATCGCCTTCTCGATATCGCCGGGCGGGTTGGGCGTGTTGTCCGTGAGGTACTGGATCGCCCGCTCGCGGCTCCAGCGCTTGTGGTGGATGCCGGTATCGACCACCAAGCGCGCCGCCCGCCATAGTTCCATCCCGAGCCGTCCGAAATCGGAATAGGGATCGGTATAGAAGCCCATATCCTTGCCCAATTCCTCCGAATAGAGCCCCCAGCCCTCGCTATAGGCAGTGACTCCGCCGAAGCGGCGGAAGGGCGGCACATCGCCCAATTGGGTCTGGATCGAGAGCTGGAGGTGGTGGCCCGGAAGCCCCTCGTGATAGGCGAGCGCTTCGAGCTCGTTCTTGCTCATGTCCTTGAGATTGTAGAGATTGACGTAATAGGTCCCCGGCCGCGATCCGTCGGGCGCGGGGCGCTGGTAGAAGGCCTTGCCCGCGCTTTTTTCGCGGAACGCTTCGACCGGCTTGATCACCAGCGGATCGCTCGGCAGCGTATTGAAGAAGTCCGGCAGGCGGGCCTCCATCGCGTCCAGCTTGGCCTCCGCATCCGCCAGATAGGCTTCGCGCGTATCGTAGAAGAAGCGATCGTCGGTGCGGGTGTATTCGAAGAAATCCTGGAGATCGCCTTCGAACCCGACCTGATCCATGATCGTGCGCATCTCGCCATGGATACGCTCGACCTCGCGCAGGCCGATCGCGTGGATCTGGTCGGCGGTGAGATCGGTGGTGGTGTAGTTCTTCAGCAGCGCCGAATAATAGGCCGCCCCGTCGTCGAAACGCCAGATCCCGTCATCGGTCGGCGCCATCGTCTGCTGGCGCTGCATTTCGGCGAGCAGGCGCTGGTAGGCGGGACGCGCGCTCTGGCTCCAGGCCGTTTCGGCGCGCGCGATCAGCGCTCCGCTCTGCGCTTCACCCAGCTCGAGCTTTTCCACCTTGCCGCGGAAATCTTCCAGAATGGCGTTCTCGCGCCCGTCTTCGAGAAGGTTCTCGATGTCCGAGATGACATAGGGATAAACCCAATCGGGCGGCATCACGCCCGCCCCCGCCCGTTCGCGCGATTCGGCAGTAAGCGTATCGAGCACTGCACCGAGCCCTTCGATCCGGCTGACGTAATCCGCCGCCTGATCCGCATTGGCGACCGAATGGATGTTGATGAGGAAAGCGGGCAGCTGGCTCTGCGCGCCGTTCATCTGGTCGAAGACGTATCCGTTCTCGCGGAAGGGAAACAGCATCGCGCTGTTCTTCGCTTGATAGTCGAACAGGCGGTAGGACAGCGTATCCTGCGGCGAGAGATTTGCAGGCGCGTATTCGGCGCGCATGGTCGCCGCAGTCGTCTGCTGAAGTCGCTCCTCGGCGATCGTCGCAGCATCGGAGAAATCGCCCCAGCGCCCGTAATCCTCGTCGCGAATGCCGCGATAGGCTTTGGATAGGGGCGACAAAGCGAGCTGCGCCTGATCGTAATTTTCGAAGAAAGTGCCGATATCGGCGCTCGCGCGCGGGGCGGCAGGAGCGGCGACCGCGCCGTTTGCGGCGGGCGCTTCGTTCATCGCCGTCGCGCATCCGCCAAGCGCCAGCGCGCACACACCGGCCAGATATCCCTGCAGCGACCGTTTCGTCGAAATAGCCATCGTCAAACTCTCCCAAAACTTGCGTTGCCGGGGCGCTAGCGCGTCGGAGCGGGTCTTGGCCAGCCGAAAGCGGACGGTAACGATTTGGACGAGCGCCAAAAAAAGGGCGGCCCTGCCGAAATCGGAAGGCCGCCCCTCAAAGGTGAGAACCCGTCGCAAGAAGCGCCGAGCCCTTCGGGTCGCATTTCCGGTTTACGCGTAAGTGTGTGGCTCGAATAGGACAGATGCGACAAGTTGCAGCGCGTCAAGGTATCAAATGATATCGTTTGGCGGTTTTTTGATGTTCGAATCGCATCGTCTCGACACGATTCGGTGAACGCGCCATAGCGCCAGAGATGCTGTTCGATCTCCTGCGCCCCGCGATCTTCGCGCTCGATCCAGAGCGTGCCCACACCCTGACGGTGGCGGCGCTGAAACATCTGCCGCCGGGTCGCAAGCCCGCCCCCGGGCCGCTGGCGACAGAGGTCGCCGGGCTGACCTTTCCCAATCCGGTCGGTCTGGCTGCCGGTTTCGACAAGAATGGCGAAGTGCCCGACGCCATGCTGGGAATGGGGTTCGGTTTCGTGGAGGTCGGATCGATCACGCCGCGCCCGCAGGAAGGCAATCCGAAGCCTCGCCTGTTCCGCCTGGCCGAGGATCGCGCGGTCATCAACCGGATGGGATTCAACAATCGCGGCGGGGCCGAAGCGGCACAGCGTCTGTCTGCGCGGCGGACACGCGGCGGGATCGTCGGCATCAATGTCGGTGCCAACAAGGACAGCGCCGATCGCGTCGGCGATTACGCGGCGATGACGCGGCTGATGGCTCCGCTGGCAAGCTATCTGGCGATCAATATCTCCAGCCCCAACACGCCCGGCCTGCGCGCATTGCAGGACGAAAGCGCGCTCACCGGCCTGATCGACGGCGTAATGGATGCTCGGGAAGAGGTCTGCCGCCCCGGATCGGACACGCCGCCCCCGCCGGTCTTCCTGAAAGTCGCGCCGGATCTGGAACCTGCCGATATCGACGCCATCGCGCGAATCGCCATCGACAAGGGCCTCGGCGCGCTGATCGTATCGAACACCACGATCTCGCGCCCCGATCTCGTCTCGCGGCACCGCGAAGAGACGGGCGGCCTGTCCGGTGCCCCGTTACGCAACCTCGCTCTCCAGCGCGTGCGCGATTTCCGCAAGGCGACGGGCGGAGCAATTCCGCTCGTCGGCGTCGGCGGCATTGCACATGCCGAAGACGCCTGGGCCCGCATCCGCGCAGGCGCGAGCCTGGTGCAGCTCTATTCCGCACTCGTCTACGAAGGGCCCGGCCTCGCGCGCAAAATGGTGCGCGGCCTGGAAAAGCTCATGCGCCGCGACGGATTCGCCTCGATTGCCGAAGCGGTCGAAAGCGAATAGCAAAGCAGGCATGATCAAACCCGCCACTCGCAGCCTCGCCGCCATCCTGTTTCTCACCGGCGCTTCCGCCGTGAATGCGCAGAAGGCGGCCAGTCCGGCTGACCTGCCCTTCATCGGCAGCGTAAGCGCCGCCGATCCGCGCGCCGAAGCCGCAGGCATGGCGATGCTGAAACGCGGCGGCAGCGCCACCGACGCCGCGATCGCCACCATGCTCGCACTTACCGTGGTCGAACCGCAAAGCAGCGGGATCGGTGGTGGCGGATTCCTGGTGCGCGGCGCGGCGGATGGATCGGTCGAGACCGTCGACGGGCGCGAGACGGCCCCGATGGGGGCGACGCCCGACTGGTTCCTGAATGCGGATGGATCGGTCCCACCCTTCATGGACAGCGTGCTGAGCGGCCTCAGCGTGGGCGTACCGGGCAATATCGCGCTCGCCGCCGAAGCGCATGCGCGCCATGGGACGCTGCCCTGGGCAGTCCTGTTCGAACCGGCGATCGAACTGGCGCGGGACGGATTTCCCATAAACGTCCGCCTCGCGCAATCGCTGACCCAGTCGCGCGATCGCGCCGCGGCGAACGAAGGTGGGCGCGCTCTGTTCTACGACGATCAGGGCCGCCCGCTCCCGGCGGGAACGCTGGTGCGCAATCCGGAACTCGCCCGCACCTTCGAAGCGATCGCGAAGGGTGGCCGCGAGGTTTTCTATCGCGGGCCGATCGCAAGCGCGATCGCCGAAACCGTGGCCAGCGAGACACCCCGTCCCGATCCCATGACGCAAGCCGACATCGCCGCGTATCAGGCGAAAGTGCGTGACGGCGTGTGCGGTTCCTATCGCGGCTACCGCGTCTGCGGAATGGGGCCGCCATCATCGGGCGGCGTGGCGGTGTTGCAGATCCTCGGCCAGCTCGAACGGTTCGATCTCGCCGCGCTCGGTCTCGGCAATCCGGTGACATGGCACCTGTTTCTGGAATCCCAGCGCCTCGCCTATGCCGATCGCGAACTCTACATCGCCGACAGCGATTTCGTCTCGGTCCCGGTCGATGGCCTGCTCGATCGCGCCTATCTGGCCGAGCGCAGTGCGCTGATCTCTCCCGACCGGACCATGGACGAAGCGCGCCCTGGGATGCCGCGCGGGGCGCAGAACGCGCTGGCCGATGGGGACGAGCCCGAAGAACGCGGCACATCGCATATCGCGGCGGTCGATGCGGCAGGCACGATGATCAGCTACACCTCGACCGTGGAAGGCGCGTTCGGTTCGGGGCTGACTGCGAACGGCTTCTATCTCAACAACGAACTCACCGATTTCAGCCGCTCGCCAACGATCGACGGCAAGCCGGTCGCCAATCGTGTCGAGCCGGGCAAGCGCCCGCGCAGCTCGATGGCACCCACCGTCGTGTTCGATCCCGAAGGACGCCCGGTGCTGGCCGTCGGAGCGGCAGGCGGATCGACCATCCCGGTGACGACCGTGCGCGCCATCATCGGCGTGATCGATTTCGGCCTGTCCTCGCGCCAGGCGCTGGCCCTTCCCTTCACCATGGCATTCGGCGACAGCGTCCTTGTCGAAGAAGGCAGCTGGCTCGAACGGCGCATTCCCGCACTCCAGGCGCTCGGCCATACGGACATTTCGGTGCGCGAGGCGCCGATTAAGGCCGGCGCCATCAAGCGCGAAGGCACGATCTGGGAAGCGGCGCGCGATCCGCGGCTGGAAGATGTCCTGCTGATACCGCGCGCGACGCCCCTGCCGTAGGGGCCCTTGCCGTCGCACAGCCTTCTTCGTAAACCCGCCGCCGCTGGGGGGATCGCGCGAACGGGTAACAGGCCCGGGCCGAGCCGCTTCGACACTGTACGCGAGTGAGAGGGAGAAGCCTTTGGTGCTGGACGATATCGATGCCGCCAACAATCTGGTCGAGCTGTTTCTGAAACGTGCCGACGAGAAGGGCGATCAACCTTTCCTCGGCGCGAAAAGGCAAGGCACATGGCAGACGATCAGCTGGCGCGAGGCGGCCGAGCGTGTGTGCCTTCTCGCCGAAAACTTGCGGGGACTGGGCCTGGAAAGTGGCGACCGGGTCGCGCTGGTCAGCGAAAACAGGCCCGAATGGTGCATCGCCGATCTCGGTATCATGGCGGCGGGCTGCATCACCGTTCCCGCCTACACAACAAACACGGAACGCGATCACCAGCACATCCTGGACAATTCGGGTGCGAAGGCGGTCATCGTTTCTACCGATAAGCTGGCCCAGCCGCTGATCCCCGCGATCTTCCGCACCGGCATCGCCAACCACATCATCCCGATCGATTCTGTGCGCGGCTATCAAGGCGGCAATCTCGACTGCCACGGATGGAGCACCATGACCGAAGGGGACGCGGCGAAGGCGCGCGCGGCGGTCGATGCGCGGCTCCGGCAGATCGGGCGCGGCGACACGGCCTGCATTATCTACACCAGCGGCACCGGCGGCGCGCCGCGCGGCGTCCTCCAGCATCACGGCGCGATCCTGTGCAATGCGGCTGGCGCAGGCGCGATCCTGCTCGAGGATTTCGGCATTACCGAAGACGAACGTTTCCTCAGCTTCCTGCCTCTCAGCCACGCTTACGAACATACGGGTGGGCAGTATCTCCCGATCGCGGTCGGCGCGCAGATCTATTACGCCGAAGGTCTCGACAAGCTCGCCAGCAATATCGAGGAGACGCGGCCGACGATCATGGTCGTCGTCCCCCGCCTGTTCGAAGTCCTGCGCACGCGGATCATGAAGCAGATCGCGAAACAGGGGGGTGCGGCGCAGCGTCTGATGGAAGGCGCGCTCGCGCTCGGCCAGCGCCGGGCGGACGGCAAGCGCAAGCTCGGCGATGGCGCGCGCAATCTGGTCTACGAGAAGCTGTTGCGTCCCAAGATCCGCCAGAAATTCGGCGGACGGCTCAAGGCCATGGTCTCGGGCGGCGCGCCGCTCAATCCCGAAGTCGGCGTGTTCTTCGATTCCATGGGGCTGACCCTGCTTCAGGGTTACGGCCAGACCGAGGCCGGGCCGGTCATCAGCTGCAATCGCCCGCGTGCCGGAATCGCGATGGAAAGCGTCGGCCCGCCCATGCGCGGCGTCGAAGTCCGCATTGCCGAGGACGGAGAGATTCTTGTGCGCGGCGAGCTGGTGATGCACGGATACTGGCATAACGATGCCGAGACCGAGCGGGCGATCAAGGATGGCTGGCTGCACACCGGCGATATCGGCCATCTCGACGATAAGGGCCGCATCGTCATCACCGATCGCAAGAAGGACATGATCGTCAACGACAAGGGCGACAATGTCGCGCCGCAAAAGGTCGAAGGCATGCTCACGCTCCAGCCCGAGATCGGCCAGGCGATGGTGGTGGGCGACAAGCGGCCCTATATCGTCGGCCTGATCGTTCCCGACGCGGAATGGATGCTCGAATGGTGCCAGTCGCAGGGCAAGAAGTTCGACTGCAAGCAGGTGGCCGACCTGCCCGAATTCAAGGCCGCGATCCGCGCGGCGGTGGACCGGGTGAACAAGGATCTCTCGGTGGTCGAAAAGGTTCGCCAGATCGTCTTGGCGGACGAACCCTTCACGATCGAGAACGAGGAAATGACACCCTCGATGAAGATCCGCCGCCACAAGATCAAGGAGCGCTACGGCGAGCGGCTGGACGCCCTTTATCGCTGAGGCGCCGTTCTTAGCTGAGGCGCCCGGCCTTCAGGCGGCAGCCTCCGCGATATATTCGGGGTAGAAACCGGGCGCACGGTCGGACCAGCCGGGCGCGGTTGCCGCGGCTTCGCTCAACGACTGGAGCAGCAGCTTGCGGCGCTTGGGCTGGATCTGCGGCAGCGCGGCGGCGGCGCAGAAGGCGCTGGGAAGCCATGGCCGCGCCTCGGCGCCGAGCAGGCGTTCATAGAGGAAACGGAAGCTCGAGAAGCAGTCGATTCGCTCCTGCGCCAGGTCGAAGGCAGCCACACGCGTCAACTTGCCGATAAAGCCCTCGATCGCATCGAAGCCGGTTTCGGACGGGATCGCGTGCCGCAGCGCCTTCAATTCCTGATAGGCGACGTACTGGCTTCGGATCGCGGCATTCTCGCGCGCATTACGGCCCCAGACGCGAAAGGCGTCGCACCGGCCCAGCCCGATATCGAGACTGCGGCGGATGTAACGCTGTTCGGCCGCGGTGAAGCTGGCGAATTCGCGCATTTCGGCGATGGTGACGGACGCTGTCTTCGCAATGGCCATATCCCGGCCCTCCCTGTTTGCGAGAAACAGGTTTCGCCCATGATGGTTAATTTCGCGTTAGCCCTGCAAAAGGTTAGAATCAGTCGCGCCCACGCAGGCGAAATTCCTCCACCGGAACGCCGCCGATCAGATGCTCCTGAATGATCCGTTCGAGCGTGCTGGGCGTGCAGGAGTGATACCAGACGCGGTCCGGCCAGACGACCGCGATCGGCCCCATGGCACAGACCTGGAGGCAGTCCGCCTTGGTGCGCTGGACCCCGCCTTTCGCGTCCGGGCCTTCGCCCCTCTTCGGACCGGCCAGCTTCAACTGCTTCAATCGCGTCTTCAGGAAGCTCCAGGCGGCCTTGCCCTCCTCGCGCGAGCAGCATTTCTGCTTTTCGGCGAGCGCGCACAGAAAGATGTGGCGCTCCACCGCCTCCCCGCCGATCTTGGACAGGGCGCGCTCCGCCTTGCGCAGCTGCTTGTCGCTTTTGTCGTCGCGACTCATTCGGAAACCGTGGCCTCAGGCTTCAGCCAGCGATCGAGCCAGGCGAACACGGTGTTATGCCATTGCAGCGAGTTCTTCGCGTTCAGCACCCAATGGTTCTCGTTCGGAAAGACGAGGAGCTGGCTGGGAATATTGCGTTCCTGCAAGGCGGTGAAGCTCTGGATCCCTTGCGTATAGGGCACGCGGAAGTCCTTTTCGCCCGTGATCACCAGCATCGGGGTCTGCCACTTGTCGACGTAATTGACCGGATTCCACTTCTCGTAGAGCTCAGCCTGCTCGGCATAGGAACCGCCGAAATCCCAGCGCGGAAACCACAATTCTTCGGTCGCGTAATAGAAGCTGCGCATGTCGAACAACCCGTCATGCTGTACCAGGCAATCGAACCGGTCGGGCCACTGGCCCGCGATCCAGTTCATCATGTATCCGCCATAGCTCGCCCCCATGGCGCAGGCGCGCGAGCCATCGATCTGCGGGTCAAGTTCCAGCGCGGCGGCGAGGCCTTTCTTGAGGTCTTCCAGCGGCTTTCCACCCCAGTCGCGGCGAATGCTGTCGGTAAAGGCCTGGCCGTATCCGGTGGAGCCATGGAAATCGACCGAGATCACGGCATAACCCTGACTGGCGACGACGCGCGGGTTCCACCGCGTGGACCAGCCATCGTTGAACGATCCCTGCGGCCCGCCATGGACATAGAGGATTGCGGGCATGGGTCCGCTCCGGTCCGCGAGCTTGGTGATCTGGCCCCAGACCGTATCGCCGTTCGCGCCCTTGAAGCTGAATCGTTCAACCTCCACCGGGGCGAGTGCGCCCACGCGCTGGGCGGAGACCTCGGTCAAAGGCTCGGCCTGGCCGTACCCTTGCGAAAGGAACAGTTCGGCAGGCGCTCCGATCGAATCGCGCGTGAACAGCAGCCGGTCATCGACCAGCGGCGTGACATTGCCGATATGCGCTTCATTGCCCGCCATCAGGTCGAGCCTGTCGATCGCGCCGGTCTGCGGATCGATGCGGAAGGCGGGCGTGTCGAGCACGTCCTGCGCGGTGGCGATCAGATACCGGCTGTCGGGCGTCCAGGCGAGCGTGCCGAAGCTGCGGTCGAAATCCTGCGTCAGCGGTGTGACCACGCCCGTCTTCACATCGCGCAGCATCACCACCATCCGGTCCGCCTCGTAGGTCGGGCGCGCCATGGCGGCATAGGCGAGATACTGGCCGTTGGGCGACGGCGTCGGCAGCGCGTCGTAGGCTTCGTTTGCCTCGGTCAGGTTGACCGGTGCTGTGCCGGAAAGGTCCGAGAACCAGATGTCGAGATTGGTCGACAGCGGCTCGGTCCCGTCCGCCTCGCGCGCGACGAAATAGATGCCGGAGCCGTCGGGCGCCCAGGCGATATCCTCGCCTCCGCCGAACGGTTTGGTCGGAGTATCGCCGTTCGGCCCGCCTGCGCCGACCGGGCCGTCGACAGCCATGCCTGTGCCGGTCGTCTTCCCCTGCGCCAGGTCGAAGACGAAGACGCGGCTGACCGTGCCGGGGGTTTCCCAGCTATCCCAGTGGCGCACGAAGCCTTCGTCGCCCTGATAGAGTCGCCCGTCGCCGGGACCGGTCAGATGCGCGGTCCCATCGGTCTCGCAGCCGAATTGCGGGCATCCGCGCGCAACTTCGGCCCACACTGCGAGCTTGTCTCCTGTGGGAGAGACGGAGAAACCGTCCACGGCAGTGTCGAAACTGCTGACAAGCGTGGGCGTCCCGACCCGCCCCGCAGGCGTCACGCTGGCGCGCCAGACGCGGGTGCGTTCGTCACTCGTAGCGGCCGGCTTGCGATCGGAAAGGAAATAGAGGGCGTTGTCGGGGCCGAAAGCAAGGCTCGACACCGGGCCGCCGAAATCGAGCCGGACCGGCTGGGCGCCTTCGCGCGTAAGGTCGAGCAGATAGGGAATCCCGGTGCGCGCATAGCTCGCCGGGTCCGTTTCGGTGACGGTATAGACTGCCATGCGCCCATCCGCCGATACGGTCGGTGCGCCGAGGCGCGGCATGGTGATGAGGTCCTGCGCGCTCATCGGAGCGGCGCTGGCCGCGTCTGTCGATTGGGCCAGAACCGGTGCCGCGAGAGCGAGAGTGGCGGTACCTGCAGCGAAAAGGGCGAAGCGGGTCGCCGACCTGTAAAGGGTGTTCATGCCCGCGATATTAGCCGCGCCGGATGAACCCGGCAAAGACAAAACCGCTCAGCTGCGCTTGCCCGCAATCCGCGTGATCTCGTCCTTTACCAGCTTTTCGACCATCGGCGGCAGATTGGTGTCGAGCCATTGCGCCAGCATCGGACGCAGCATTTCGCGCACGAGCCCTTCCAGCGAGGTTTCGCCCGAGCGCACGATCTGCGGGCTGGCGCCGGGTTCGGCCAGCATGGCGAGAGCGGCGAAATTGGCCTGCATCGAATTGCGCAACGCCTCGGTCGTGAGCGGCGCTTCGCTGTCGCGATCCTGCGCTTGCGTATCCTCGTCCTCGTCGCGCCCGGCGCCCGCAACCATCGCGTCCTCGTCGAGCTCGAGCACTTCTTCCGCCTCTTCGGCATCGACGGGCTCGATCGGTTCGGAGCGCGCTGCGGAGGGCCGCGCGGCGGACTGCGAGCGTTCGCGCCGCTGGGCGATCGCGCCTTCGCGATTGTCGCGCGCGATCACTTTCTTGATCGAATCGAGAATTTCCTCGACCGATGGTTCGCCCGGTTGGTGCACTGCCCTATCCCCTGAAACTGCCCGCTTCGAACCGCGATGGGCTCCGAATCGCTCCGGCTGCCGAATCGCGTTTGACCTTAATACTCTCTTTCGGGCGCCATTTCATCCGTCTCGAACGGCTGCTCCTCGGGCACCTGCGCGTCGGCAGCGGGAATCGCGACGGTCGAAGCACTCATCGCTTCGGGATCGGGATCGCGGCTCCAGTCCCACCAATTGCCGCTAACGCGGTCGTAATTGGCCACGGGATCGTACAGCACGCCTTCGTCGGCAAGGCCCAGATCGCGTGCTTCGGCCCGGCCCATGGCAGCCNGAAGCGAGAACGCCGCGACGTAGGCGTTGCGCCGCGCGGTGACGAGATC
>NZ_LWFF01000312.1 GCF_001635685.1 Erythrobacter sp. HI0063 | reverse complement strand
CGGTTCGAATGGATCCTGCTGCTGCATCTGCACGGTCAGCAGCTTGAGGAAATCGCCCTGGCCAAGCGCGTCCATGCCGCGGCCCTGCGTCTGACCCAGCGCGCTGGATGCCGCATTGGAGATTGCGGGGTTGTTGGAGATGGCAACCATCACTTCATCCTCATCGTTTCAAGCATCAGCTGCTTGGCGGTCGAGAGGGCCTCGACCATGTTGGAGTACTGGCGCGAGGCTTCGAGCATCTCGACCATTTCGGCGTTCTCATCGACCGGGGCTTCCCAGACGTCGCCGTTCTCGTCGGCCAGGGGATGGCCGGGATCGTGGCGGCGGATCGGCGCGACATCTTCGCGCACCACGCCGCCCACGCGAACCGAGGACATGCCGGTGGCGTTGTTCAGTTCTTCGGCGAAGACCGTGCGCATCGGGCGGTAAGCTTCCGCCTCGCTGCCGGCGACCGAACCCGCATTGGCGAGGTTGGAAGCCGCCGTATTCATACGCACGAGCTGCGCGGACATGGCGCGGTGACCCATGTCGAAGAAGGAGGTGGGACCGGCCATCTCTTATTCTCCCCTGATCGCGCGCGTGACGGTCTCGACCCGTCCGCGCAGGAAGTTGAGCGTGGCGGTGTAGGCGACGGCGTTTTCCGCAAAGGCGGTCTGCTCGGTCGCCATTTCGACGGTATTGCCATCGAGGCTCGCCATGGTGGGGATGCGGTACTTGACCGCGCCTTCACTGGCGCGCTCCGCTTCCACGCCGCCGAGCCGCGCCTGCAGCGCGCTGCCGAAATCGACGTCGCGCGCTTTGTAGCCCGGCGTCGCCGCGTTCGCGATGTTGGAGCCCAGCACGCTCATGCGCTGCGACCGGATTTCCAGGGCAGCGCCGTGGATACCGAACAGTCCTTCGCTCATATGTGCCTCCCGAATGATGCCCGAACGAGCCAGGCGCGATTGATTACGCGAAAGGGGTAAGCAACAGGCGTGCCAAAACCTGCCACGGGCAGTGGAAGCGGCATCCGGCAAGGAGAAACGGCAAGGGTTTGCCGGAAGGCGGCAAATGTCGGCCACGGGGTAAATCGCCCGTTTTCCGGGCCGTTCTTCCTCCCGAGATTTTGTCGCGTACGTCCAATCGCGTACGTTCAGGGGGCAGGGAGATCGCCCGTCATGCAACACTGGTTCGATCCCATCGCGATCGCTATCGTTTTTCTGGGTACGCTGGCCGCGGCCGTGCTGCGCTGTGGGCTCGTCGATGCGCGTTTCGCGCTCGCCACCCTGCGCAGCCTGACGCAGCCCGCCTTCGATCCCGTCAAGGCCAAGGCCGAAGTCGCCAAGCAGCTCAACGATATCGCCACCGACGGATTCCTTCGGGCCGAGGCCCATCAGTTCGGTGACACGGAATTCGACCGGCTTGCCGAAATCATGATCAGCCAGCGTTCGGCGGAATCGCTCCACGGGGAACATACCAAATATCGCCTCCGCCGTGCCGACGTGGCCAACCGCGCGACCCGCTTCCTCGACTGCGCTGCGGAACTCGCGCCGGTCATGGGTCTTGCAGGTACCCTGATCGCGCTCGGATCGGCGCGCGGCGGCGCGGTCGTGACCGAAGCGGTCGCCGGAGCACCGGCAAGCGGCCTGGTCGATTCCATCGCCATGGCGGTCGTGACGACGCTTTATGGCCTTCTTGCTGCCAATTTCCTGTTCGCCCCCCTTTCAAACGCCGTTCAGCGGCGCGCCCGGGCTGAAGAGCGCGACCGCGATGCCGTGCTCGACTGGCTCGAAAAGGGCGTGCGCCGCATCGACAGGGGCGCCGCCTCTCTGGACAAGAAAAGCGATACCAAACCGGGCAAGGGCAGCGAGGCGAAGGCCGCATGATCGCGCGTCTGGGATCGGGCTGGCAGACGATCACCGCCGATCTGGCGCTGATCCTGTTTCTGGTGACCGCGCAGGCAAGCATCGCCGATGCGGAACGCCCAAGCGCGCCCCCTGCCCCCTCGGTTGCGAAGAGCGAGACCAAACCGCTCGTGCCGCACGCCGTCGAAGGATCGGGCACTGCGGTATTCCGTCCCGGCACCGGGCTCGACCTTGCTGCATGGCTGGCCGAAACCCATACCGACGACCGCCAGAGCGTGACTGCGATCGTGCGCTTTCCTGCAGACGGACGCGCCGCCGCGCTCGACCGGGCTGAAACGCTGATGACGGCGCTGGACGCTGCGGGCGCACGTGCCCGTCTGGTCGTCGAACCTGCGCGAGAAGCCGAAAGCCTGGTCGTCATAGGCTTTGAAGGCGCGCCCTGACCGAATTCGATCGAAGCTGGCACGTCTCTTGCTGTAATCCGCGCATATCCCTTTCACGCAAAGGATCGGACATGCGCCTTCTCCATTCCCGTTTCCGGCATGCCGCCATCGGCGCTGCCATTTTCGCCGCGCCTGCGTTTGCTGCCACCCCGATGGATCTTTCGATCATCGACCGCGCGGTGGCGGATTTCACCGGCGCGGCCCAGGGCCAGCCGGGCGGCGCCAAACTGCCGGTCGATCGGCGCCTGCGTCTCGATCCCTGCGACGGTCCGCTCGATCTCAGCTGGTTCGGCCGCGATCAACGCTCGGTCCAGGTGGTCTGCCCCCAGCGCGGCTGGAAGATCTATGTCGCCGTCGACGGGGCGTCGTCGGCCCCAGTCTACGGCAACGGCTACGGCAATGGCCAAGCACGATCCGCTTCGGGGCAGACGCTGGTCAATCGCGGCGAAGGCGTGACGATCCTCGCACGCGGCAGCGGCTTTACTCTGACCCGCCAGGGCGAAGCTTTGGAGTCCGGCGCACAGGGCGATTGGATCAAGATCCGCCCCGTCGGCGACAAGAAGGCGACCCTGCGCGCGCAGGTCTTGCGGCCGGGTCAGGTCGGCATGGAATTGCCGTAGCGGCAAAAAAGATTGCCGGGCCGTTAAAATCGGTTCGGCGGTGCCGTTCTACTGATCGAACAGACAGCGGAGCGTTACCATGCGTATCGGATCAGTGGACCTTTCGGGAGTTATAGCGCGTACCAACGCGAACGTGACTCCCGCTGCCCGCGCCGCCTCTACTCAGAATGCGGCCAGCGACACCCGTGGGGCCCAGGCCCCGATCTCGACCTCGGTTTCGAATGCCGGACCCGCCGCGCCGATCGATCAGGATCGCGTGAAGGAAATCCGCAAGGCCCTCGAAACCGACAGCTATCCTCTCGTCCCCGCCCAGATCGCCGATGCGCTGATCGCGGCCGAACTTTACGGAAAGATCGCACGATGAGCCGCACCAAGGAAGTGATTGCCACGCTGCGGCAAATGATTGCCCTTCTCGAAGGCGAACGGCAGGCGCTTGCCGCCATGGATCTCGACCGGATTTCGAATTGCACGGCCGGCAAGCTGCAAATCTGCGAGAAGCTGGAAGCGGTGGAGCGCGGCGACTTGGACGAGGAGTGCCTGGGCCTGCTCGACGCGGTCAAGCGCCTCAACGAGATCAATCGCCGCCTGCGCAATCTGATCGCGACGAACGTGCAGAGCCGCCTCAGCGCGCTCACCGGTTCGGGCCAGGCCTATGCCGCCGCGCCGCGCACCGCCTATCTCGCGGCCCACGCCTGACCCTTCCCGCCAATACGGCGATTTGGCACGCCTTTTGCTGACATGTCCCGGCAACCAAACCGGGAGGCCCTGTGCCAACTGTCAGTCCAGTCCAGACCAGCAGCGTCCAGTCCGCGATCTCGCGGGCGTCGCAGCGCACCGGAGTCGATTTCGACTATCTGGTGGCACAGGCACGCCTGGAATCGGGGCTCGATCCGTCCGCCAAGGCGCGCACCTCGAGCGCGTCGGGCCTTTATCAATTCATCGATTCAACCTGGCTGAATACGCTCGACCGGCATGGCGCGAAGCATGGCATGGCCTGGGCGGACGATGCGATCGGTCCCGGCGGCCGCGTCGCCGATCCCGCCACGCGATCGCACCTGCTCTCGCTTCGCTACGATGCCGACACCGCATCGCTCATGGCGGCGGAGCTGACGCGCGACAACGCTAACGGCCTGCGCGCGCATCTGGGGCGCGAGCCGCAACCGCCCGAACTCTACCTAGCCCATTTCCTCGGCCTGGGCGGCGCGCAGCGCTTCCTCGGCGCGCTCGACAGCAATCCAAACCAGTCCGCCGCCGCGCTGATGCCGCAGGCGGCAAGCGCCAATCGGTCAATCTTCTATTCGGGCGGCGCCCCGCGCTCGGTCGGCGAAGTCATGCAGGTGATGCGCGACAAGGTCGCCGCCGCTTACGGGCAGGAGGGCTTCCCGCAGACCTTCTCCGCCAGCCAGCCGCAATTTGCAGGGTTCGTGCCGCCTGCCAGCTATACCGCGCACAGCGCCGCCTTCGCCAATGGCGGCAAGGCGCCCGCACCGGCTCCGTCCGGCCCAGTCCAACGCGCCTCCATGGCGGATACGCTGCGCGCCACCTTCGCCGGCAGCGATCCCATCTCCAACCGCGCGACCGAAAAAGTCGCCGCGGCCTACGGTAAATTCAAGGCCTTCGGATTATGACATTGCGCACCGCCTTCAGCCCGGCGCTCGCGCTTCCGATCGGGATCCTCACCATCATCCTGTTGATGGTGATGCCGATCCCGGCGATCCTGCTCGACCTCTTCTTCGTGCTCAACATCGCGCTGTCGGTCTCCGTCCTGATGGCGGCGATGAATGCGCAGAAGCCGCTCGATTTCTCCTCCTTCCCATCGGTGCTGCTGTTCGCGACGCTGCTGAGGCTCGCGCTCAACGTCGCCTCGACCCGCATCGTGCTCCTGAATGGGCATGAAGGCGGCGCGGCGGCGGGCAAGGTGATCGAGGCATTCGGCGAATTTCTGATCGGCGGCAATTTCGCCGTGGGCATCTTCGTCTTCCTGATCCTGATGATCATCAATCTGATGGTCGTCACGAAGGGCGCGGGCCGCGTGTCGGAAGTGTCGGCGCGCTTCACGCTCGATGCCCTCCCCGGCAAGCAGATGGCGATCGACAGCGATCTGGCCGCAGGGCTGATGACCGCCGAAGAGGCCAAGGCCCGTCGGCGCGAAGTCGCGACAGAGGCCGATTTCTACGGTTCGATGGACGGTGCCAGCAAGTTCGTGAAGGGCGATGCGGTCGCAGCCCTGTTGATCCTGCTTATCAACGTCATCGCAGGGCTGGTGCTCGGCATGACCAGCCACGGCCTGTCCGCGGGCGAAGCGGGCGCGCTCTACGTGACGCTGGCCGTCGGCGATGCGCTGGTCGCCTCGGTCCCGGCTCTCCTCCTCTCGATCGCCGCCGCCGTGATCGTGACTCGCGTTTCCGACACGCGCGACCTTACCGGACAGATCGGCGGCCAGTTCGCCGACCCCAAGATCTGGCTGCCGGTCGCTTGCATCCTGTTCGCCATAGGCTGCATCCCGGCCATGCCGCAGATGATCTTTCTGCCCCTGTCAGGCGGGGCCTTCCTGCTCTGGCGCGGCCTGAAGAACCGCAAAGCGATCCAGGAAGCCTATGTCGAGCCGGTCGCCGCACCCGATCCTTCGAAGATCACGATCGACGAAGTGACCGACCAGACGCTGGTGACGATCCAGCTCGGCTATGGCCTGATCCATCTCACGGACGAAAAGCATGGCGCCCCGCTGATCGCGCGGCTCACCGGCCTGCGCAAACAGATGTGCCAGAATTTCGGCTTCGTCGTTCCGCCCTTCCGGATCGAGGACAGTTTCGACGTCGATCCCGAAGCCTATCGCATCACGCTCGGCGGGACGCCGATCGGCACCGGGAAATTGCGTGCCAACCGGATGCTCGCCATCGACACCGGCGACGTCATGCACAGCCACGCCGTTCCGGGGGAAGCGACCGTCGATCCCAGCTTCGGATGCCCGGCGCTGTGGATCGAAGCGGGCTCTCGCGATCTCGCGGTGGCGGAAGGCTATCTGGTGGTCGACGCCGAAAGCGTCATCGCCACGCAGCTCAGCCAGTTGCTGGCCGGCCGCGCACACGACCTGCTTGGTCCGGATCAGGTCCGCGATCTGGTCGATTTCCTGCGCGATCGCCATGGCCAGCTGATCGAGACCGTGACGCCGCAGCCGCTGTCGCTCGCCGCCCTCACCCGCGTGCTGAAATCGCTGTTGCTCGACGGAATATCCCTGCGCCATGCGCTGCGCATCTTCTCAAGCCTGTCGCAGGCCGCCCAGCAGACGGCGGAGCACGACCGCCTGATCGACCTCATCCGCTCCGATCTCGGCTCGATGCTGGTCGGGGACGTGTGTCCGCCCGACGCGAAACTGCCCGTCATCACCCTGGCCGCCCAGCTCGAAGAGATGGTGGTCAGCGGAATGCAGGATCCCGCGAGCGGAGAGATCATCATCGAACCCGACCTCGCCCGATCCATCGGCGAGCGGATCGGCGCCATCCTTCAGCAGCGCCATCCCGACGACACGCGGCCCGCCCTGATCGTCCAGCCGCGCGCCCGCCGCGCTCTGACGAGCCTGCTGAAGCTACGCGCGCCGGGAGTGCTGGTGCTCTCGATCAACGAACTTCCCTCGGCCCAGCCGATCGAGGTGATCGCGGTCATCGGCGGCGAAAGCCCCGAAATCCCGGCTGACCAATCCGGCACCGATCCAACGGCCTATAGCCCCGAAATGGAGACACTCGCGGCATGAAGCACGACCATTCCTCCTTCACCGCGCAGACCACCGCGAAGCGGGCTTATGGCACCGATGCGACGGCGCGGATCGCGCAGTTCATGCCGATGGTCCGCAAGCTGGCCTGGTATTACGAAAGCAGTTGCGGCGGATCGCTCGATGTCGACGACTTGCAGCAGGCGGGCCTGATCGCGCTCACGGAATGCGCCCAGCGCCACGACCGGCCCAATGACGACGGATTTGCCGCCTATGCCAAGATGCGCGTGCGAGGCGCCATGATCGATCTGTTGCGCAGCCAGTCGAACCTGGCGCGCGGAGCCGCGGCGCTTGGCCGCCGGATCGAGCGCATGGCGGACGAATTGCGATCCGAATTGAAGCGCGAGCCTTCACCCAAGGAACTGGCGCGCGCTCTCGGCCTCTCGCTCGATGAATTGCACGAGGCGCGCCTCCAGCTTTCGACATCGACCCACTCCATCGATGACATGTATTCCGACAGCGATGCCGCGTTCAGCAGCGAAGAGCCCGACGCCGAAGCCAATCTGTTGCAGGACGAGGACCGCGAGGAACTGATCCACGCGATCGCCGCCCTACCCGAGCGCCTGCAACTGGTCATCAAGCTGCACTTTGTCGAGGAATTGAACCTTACCGAAATCGCCGCGATTCTCGACATCAGCGTGCCGCGCGTGCACCAGCTGAAATCCTCCGCGCTCGACAAACTGCGCTTGAAGATCGCGGGCGAGCAGACAGACTAGGGCCGCGCTTCGCCCCGTTCGGGCGCTTCCTTCGCCATCATTCCCAGCGCATCGCCTTCGACAGCGATGCGGATCGCCTCGCTCGTGCTCGCGACATCGAGCCGGGCCATCAGATTGGCGCGATGCGCCTCGACCGTGCGCGGACTGATGCCGAGATGGCGAGCGATCGCCTTGCTGGTCCCGTGATCGAGCATGCAGGCGAGGATTTCGTGCTCGCGTCGGCTGAGGCGTTCGAGCTGCGTGCGCGCCTCCGCGGCACGGCGGCGCTTCTCGATCCGGGCGGGCAGTTCGGCGGCGATCTGATCGTATTCGGCGACGATTTCCTCCGCCGCCAGCGGCAGAGCAAGATAGGACGCGACGCCCGCCTGCATCGCGCGCACCACTCTCACCCGGTCCGGCGCATCGGAATAGGCGATCGCGGGAAGGCAGGACGTGCGCTCGACATGGGTCATCAGCCTGCCGATCATATCGTCGCGGTCATGGACCAGGATCAGACCGTCGGCGGGCGTGTATTGCTCGAACTCGTCGAGCGATTCGAACGGTTCGGCATGCGCGTCGTGCTCCGCCAGTGCGCGCCCGATCTGGGTACGGCGGGCCGCGTCGGCATCGATGACGAAAATCTTGAGCATGGCTGCAGCCCTTCGTATCGCACCCGGCCAGCCACGCAAAGCCGGATCGGTGCGGGCGCTTGTCGGGCCGCGTCGAGCTCGGGACCTACGCCGTTCAGCCGGCGAAGGCGACGGCGATGTCGCGGAAGTCCTGCTTGAGTTCGGCGATGCGCCGCAGATCGACCACGCGGATCGAATCGAGCAGCAGCAATTTGGCCGCCCCGTAGAAATGTAGCAGGCTTTCCGCCATCGGCGCAGTGCGATCGACGCCCAGTTCGAGTGCGGTCAGCGCCGTGATCGCGCGGGTCAGCGAACGGCTGCGCGCGGCCCGGTCCCTGCGGGCCTCGGCGATTTCGAGCGCGCCCAGGGTCTGGACGAAATCCTCGATGCAGAACAATACCAGGTTCTCGCGCGAGCTGCCCATGAGGCGCGCGTCGAAATCGGCTTCGCGATACGCGTCGCGGGGTTTGGTGCGGGCCAGCATGTCAGTTCTTCTGCGCGTTCCACACGTCGATCTGCGATTGCAAGAACGACAGGGTCGATTGCGAGGCCGCGACATTGCTGTCGGCCTTTGCGAAGCGCGCGATCATGGTGCTGCGCAGCGTCTCCATCTGTTCGCTTAGCTTTTCGAGATCTCGACCAACGGTCTGGGATTGCGACTGGTAGCGGGCAATCGATCCGCCCAGCGATCCCGGATCGGTCGAAGAAGAATTGGCACGCGCCAACCGGTCGATGGTGGAATAAACGCCGTTGATCCCCGTCGTAAACATGGCGGAGACGCCCGCGGCATCGCGCTCGATCATGTCGGTCAGCCGCTTCGTATCGAGCGTGAAGCTCCCGTCGCGTCCGATCGACAGGCCGAGCTCGGCAAGGGTGCGGGGCGATCCAGCGGGCGCATTGGGCATGATCTCCACCGTGCCGAGGCCCGACAAAGTGCGGCTGAGCGCACGGGCGCCGCTATCGCGCGACAATTCTCCGGTCATAGGATCGACCGCTTCGCGTAAACTTCCCACGATCTCGTTCAGCGCGCCGGTAATGTCCTGCATCACGCTGGTGAGCGCGGCCTTGGAATTGGAGAAGGTGATGGTGGCCGGTGCGCCGATATTGGTCGCGGTCAGTTCCAGTGACAGGCCGGGGGCCGCGCTGGCGATCGTGTTGCTGGCGCTGCTGCGCGCAACGCCGTCGAGCGTGTATTTCGCATCGGCCGAGGCCTGCACCAGCCGCGCGGGATCGTCCCCCGGACGCCAGGCAAGCGCGGAAAGGCCGGGCTCTGCGGCATCCTCCGCGACATCGATCACGAAGCCGTTCTTTTCCCCTTCCGCCCCCTTGATGACGAGCTGCGCGCCCGCATCGGTCTGGGCGACATAGGCCGAAAGCCCGGCGTTCTGCGAATTGATGGCCCCCGCCACTTCGGACAGGGTCGCGCCGGGCGCGAAGGTGAGTTCCAGCGGCGTGCGCGCCGTATCCTCGGTAAAGCCGGCATTGGTGGTCGCGCCGAAGCGGATCGTCATCGTGCCCGCACCCACGCCCGCCGTCGCGCTGGCATAGCTGGGGGTGGTCATGGTCTGAGTCTTGGCGATCTGGGTGACTTCGAGCGAGTAAATGCCCTTGCCTTGCCCGCCGACGGGTGCCGAGACCTTCGCGACGGCGGAATTCGTAATGCTCGGCGTGGGCGCCAGATCGCCGGTCCGCAGTCGATCGCCCAGCGCGCTGGCAAACTGGCTCAGGGAGCTTCGGATCGATCCCGCAAGCGAGATCTGGCGTTCCAGCGTTTCCGATTTCTGAGTCAGCCGCGCATTGCGTCCGGCAAACTGCGCCTCCGCCAATTGCGAGGCGAGCCCGGTCATGTCGATACCGCTGCCTATGCCCAGCGAATTGGCGATGTTTGAGGCGGAGACATTCATAGGTTCTATAACGGCGCTGCCGCTCCAGGATTAACCGCCTGAGCCACCGATACCCGCCCTTCTGTATCGAAGCGCAGCGCTTCGGGCACGTCGATTTCAGGCATCAGCGGCGTCTCGCCGCGCTTGAGGCTCATGACATAGGCGAGGACAGAAGCGATCGCGCCATAGAGATCCTCGCAGATCACCTGGCGTTCGCGCGTGGTGTAATAGACGGAACGCGCCAGCTGCGGATATTCCAGCGTCGGCAATTCCATCTCGCGCGCCAGTTCCTTCATCGCCATCGCCTTGTCGCCGCGTCCCTTGGCAAGGACGATGGGTGCGGACGCCTTCATGGGATCGTAGGTCAGCGCGACCGCGAAATGGGTCGGGTTGGTGATGACGAACTGGGCATCGCGCATGGCGCCCGCGACGGAGCCGGTGGCGATATCGCGCTGGCGCTGGCGGCGCGCGGCCTTCATTTCGGGCGAGCCTTCGCTTTCCTTGTTTTCGTCGCGCATTTCCTGATGCGTCATCTTGAGGCGGCCCTGCTGGCGCACCCACTGAATCGGCAGATCGACCAGCGCGATGATGACCAGCCCGCCGGACAGCGCGAAGATCAGCGAGACGATCGCGTCCCAGGCGGCCGAGAGCTGGGCGGACAGATTGCCCCGCCCCAATCCGATCAGCGTCTCCATGCTGGAATACCACCACCACACGGCGATCGCGCCCAGAAGAACGATCTTGAGCAGGCCCTTGCCCATCTCGATCGCGCCCTGGGGGCCGAACATGCGCTTCAGCCCGTTCAACGGATTGATGCGATTGCCCTTGGCCTTGAGATTGTCGGTCACGAAACGGCCACGTCCGAAAGCGAGCTGGGAAATCAGCGTAACGATGATGACCGGCACGGCCAGCGTCAGGATGGCGGGGACCGTCAGCAGCAGGCCTTCCATCAGCAGCGTCTCGGGTCCGAAATCGCGCAGATCGCGCACGTCGAACTGGAACGCCTCGCGCGCCAGACCCTGCAGATCGCCCAGCAGCCATGGCCCGGCGAATGCCAGCCAAGCTCCGCCCAAGATCATCACCGCTGCCGTGCCCGCATCCTTGGAACGCAGGACGTCGCCCTTCTTGGCGGCATCGGTCAGCCGCTTTTCTGTCGGTGCGAAAGTCTTTTCGCCTGCGGGCTGCTCGCTCATGGTGCCAGGATGC
The DNA here is from genome assembly GCF_001635685.1 of Erythrobacter sp. HI0063. GTDB lineage: Bacteria > Pseudomonadota > Alphaproteobacteria > Sphingomonadales > Sphingomonadaceae > Qipengyuania. The sequence goes on along the minus strand of NZ_LWFF01000312.1, from coordinate 13,496 downwards.
TTTCGGTCTGGTCGAGCCCGTCGGCAACGAGGCCGGTGAACTGATCGTAGATCAGCGGCGCGGAAATGATCAGCGCCGCCATGCCGGCCAGAACGCCCGCGGGCAGGCCAAGCGCGAACAGGTTAAGCGAAGGAGCCGAGCGGCTCAGAATGCCGGTGAGGACCTGCACCAGCAACAGGATCAGCGTGACGGGCAGCGCGATCCTGAGCGCGGTCTCGAACATGAAACTGGCGAAACCGGCAATGGCGGCGAAGCGTTCGGGGCCGAGCCATGTCTGGCCGGGCGGAAAAGCGTTATAACTTTCGGTTACAAGGGCGATCCAGTGCAGGTGCGCCCCCGTTGCAAGGAAGATGAGCGTCAGCACGATGATGAAATACTGGCCGAAAGCGGTGGTCGACCCGCCCGAACTCGGATCGGTCGTCATCGCCATGCTCATCCCCATGCCCCCGCTGATGAGTTCGGCGGCCACGGTCGGCGCGGCGAAAGCGAGCTGGAGGATGAAGCCGAGGGCAAGGCCCACGATCACTTCGCCCGCGATCGCGAGCATGCCTTCGGCGCTGATCAGCGCTTCGGGCGTCTGCACGTTCGGCATCCAGATCGACACGAAGATGGCAAGCGCCCCGGTCATCGCTACGCGCACTGCTACGGGTACGGCGGACGCTCCGAAAAAGGGCGCGGCAAGCAGGGCGGCACCGAGGCGCGTCATCAGGAAGACGACCCGCCACATGTCCTGCTCGAGAGCGCCAAGTCCGAAGTCGAGCCCGATCACGCGTCTGGCCTCAGCCGCCCATCCGCGCGATTTCGGCGAAGATATCCTGCGTGAAATCGCCCACCAGCGCCATCATCGAAGCGCCCAGAATGACGAGCACGAAGGCCACCGCACCCAGCTTGGGGACGAAGGTCAGCGTCTGTTCGTTGACCGAGGTGGCCGCCTGAACGAGGCCGATCACGAGGCCGATGGCGAGGCTCGCCAGCAGGATCGGAGCCGCGACGAGCGCTGCAATCCAGAGCATGCGATCGGCCATAGAGAGAAGAAGGGCACTTTCGTCCATTGTCGGATCATCCAAAACTTGAGGCGAGCGAACCCATCAGCAGCGCCCATCCGTCGACCAGGACGAAGAGCAGGAGCTTGAAGGGCAGCGAAACGATCATCGGGCTCATCATCATCATACCCAGGCTCATCAGAACGCTGGACACGACGAGGTCGATCACGAGGAAGGGAAGGAACAGCATGAAGCCGATCTGGAAAGCGGTCTTCAATTCGCTGGTCACGAAGGCGGGCAGCAGGATCGAAAACGGAACGTCCTGGGGCGAAGCGAACTGGCCCGCATCGGCGATGTCCGCGAACATTTCGAGGTCGTATTCGCGCGTCTGGCGGATCATGAACGCATGGAACTGGTCGCCCGCCCGCTCGATCGCGACTTCCGCGCCGATCTGGCCTGCGGAATAGGGCGCGATGGCTGCTTCGTTCACGCGGTCCAGCGTCGGCGCCATGATGAAGAGCGAGAGAAACAGGCTGATCCCGATCAGCACCTGATTGGGCGGCGATTGCTGTAGGCCTAGGGCCTGGCGCAGGATCGCGAGGACCACGATAATACGCGTGAAGCTGGTCATCATCAAAAGAAGCGCCGGCAGAATCGTCAGCAGGCCCATCACCAGCAGCAGCTGGAGCGACAGGCTCAGCGGTTCACCACCGGCGCCCGAAAGCTGGCCGAACGCACGGTCGAGCGCGCCAGAGACGGCGGTATCGCCGCCGGTGGCCGCAGCGGTGCCGACCTGCGCGTTGACCAGCGTGGGGTAGCTCAGCGCGACGAGAGCCGCGCCTGCTTTCCAAAGGCGTGCGATCACTGGACGATTTCCTGCGAGATGGCGGGTTCGGCCGAGTGCTCGGATGGGCGAGCAGGCGCTTCGGCGAGGCGGGTGAGGCCGCCCTTGGAGGTGGAGACGAGGATTTCGCGGCCGTGAAATTCGATCACCGCGAGACGCAGCGTGGGCGAAAGCATGGTCGTCTCGACGATACGCACCGCCTTGGCTCCGCCCGAAGGCGCACCGAACTGGCCCTGCATCTTCTTGGCGAGCTTCAGCGTGCCCCAGATCATGAGGCCGATCAGCGGCAGCAGGACCAGAAGCTTGAGGACGTACCAGAACATCAGATGGCTTCTTCCGGGTTCTGGACGGGCGCGGCAGTGATGGGAGGAGCGCGGCGCTCGGACGAGGCTTCGCCCGATGCGCCGACCAGTTCCAGCACGCGGATGGCGAAGCGATTGCCCTGCGCCACGACTTCGCCGCGCGCGATAAGCTTGCCGTTAACCATAATATCCAACGGGTCGTCGGTGAGCCGGTCGAGTTCGATCACGCTGGATTCGCCCAGTGCAAGAACATCGCGCAGGCGCATATTCTTCCGGCCCAGTTCCACCGTCAGGCGGACGTCGATATCCTGGATCAGGCTGAAGCCGTCGTTCAAAAAGGACATGTCAGGAATTCCCCGAGAAATTAGTGTCAAAGTTCGTATGCGTGAGTTCCATGGCGACCCGGTCGTCGAGTTCGCCGACGGTGCCATGGGCGATGGTCGTGTTGCCGATCAGGACCGGAACGTTGCGCTGGAGGGCGACCGGGATCATCGATCCTTCGGTCAGCTGCGCGATGCGCGAAATCGCCATCGGTACATCGACCAGCACCGCACGCAACGGCAGATCGACATTGCCGATCGCCGATCCGTCCAGCCCACGCGCCCCGATGGAACGACCGGTAGCAGGCGAGACGGCGCGCGAGCCGACCAGCTCGATCAGCGTCGACTGGCACAGTGCGAACCGGATTTCCCAGCCGGTCGTCGCGTCCTTGGGCGTCGCGGTAAGCGTTGCGGTCCAGACCTTTTCGGTCCCCGCGATCGGCAGAATCTCGTGTGCGTGTTCGCCGGTCGCGCTGAGCGCGAATTCGCGACGGTCGCTGGCGCGCTGGAGAAGGGAATTGATCTTGCCTTCGAACTGGCGCGCGAAGCAGGCCGCCGAAGAAGGCAGCGTGTCGCACAACTCGTCGACTTCGCCCGTACCGCCCAGAATACGCTCGAACTGAGCGACCAGCGCGCCGACATTCGTCGAAACCAGTGCGCCGCGCGTATCCTGGCCGAGCGAATAGAAGCCGTGCAATCCGCCCGCGCCCAACTGGGCCAGCCAGTCTGCGGCGGGAACCGTCGCGATCGATCCCATCGCCACCGTCAGGCCGCGATTGTCGCACAATTCGGCCAGCAGCGGCTGCGCCTGATCGCCGATCTGGCGAACGAGGCGTGCGAATTCGGTCTCGAGATCGACCGGCGTCGCGGCGCGGCTCAACAACTCGTCGCAATGACGGGCAGCGCGCTTCGCTGTCGCGGTATCGGGGAAGTTTTCGGAGATCATTGGACGATGAAGGACCGGAAGTAGACGTTCTCGACGCCGCCGAAGCCCTCACGCTCCTCCAGCACCTCGTTCATCGCCTTCGTCAGGCGCTGTTGCAGCTCTTCCTTGCCGCGCACATCGATGAGTTGCATCTCGTCGGTGGTGGCCAGTTCGGCCAGCACGCGCGAGCGCAGCGCCGTCTCGTGCTCCTGCAGCCACATCAGCACACGCCCGTCGTAATTCGTCGAGGCGGCCAGGCTGACCTGAACCAGAGCGCTGCCACCGGCGAGGTTCGAGGTGAATTCGTCAGTGAAGTTGTAATAGGCGGTGCGATACTTGCTGCCGCCCGTGCCATGGACGACCTTGACCTTGTCCTTCTCGGCTTCGGCGGCACCTAAGGGATAGGGATCCTCCTCGCCCTTCAGGACGAGCTTGGGAGTGTCGTCTTCCTTCTCATGGCCGGCATCGCCCAGCATACCCATGGCGAAGGCGCCGTAAGTGCCACCGCCGCCCGCCCCGAGCAGGACGAGCGCGATCAGCGCTTTCTTCATGAAGCCCCCCTTCTTCTTGGGCTCTGCGGTGTCGGTTTTCGCGTCGGACATGATCAATCCCTGTGTTTAAACGTGTCTATCTGTGGTCAGGCGTAGCGGCCGTCGTCGCTGGCGGACGGACGGTCGGAAGCGGCGGGGTTGCGAGCATGAAGCGGCTGGCCTTCGGGCCGGGTGCGCTCGCGGCCCTGGCCCTCGCGCTGCGACTGCCCATTGTTCGAAGCGGCCTGACCCGAAGTGTCGGCGGTGCCGCGATCGGCTCCGGCAGCGGACTGGCCCGCACCATTGCCATTGGTATGACCCTGCGCCGCACCCTGCTGCGCTTCGAAGCTGCGCTGCGGGCCGCGATCGCCGGCAAGGGCGGCGGCGCGCTCATTGGCAAGCGCCGCGGCAAGGGCGCGCTGCGCCTCGCCATCCTTGGCTGCGACTTCGACCTGAAGCGTATCGCTGATCCGGTCGATGGCGATCGAAAGCTCGCCGAATTCCTTGTGCATCACAGCCATGGCCGCCGTCGGCACGACGCCGAAATCGCGGGCGGCGGAGAGGCGATCGACCATGCGGGCGATCGAGTCGATGGCTGCGAAGGCGTCGGGACGGGCAAGATCGGCGGCGCGCGTAATCGCCTCGGTCCCGGTCGGCGTACTGGCCGGAGCATTCGGCGCGGCGATCGCGGGTTCGACACGGGGCATCTCGGCATGGGCAGCGAGACGGGTGGGAGCCTGGACGGCTTCGACCGGACGCGCGGTGTCCGCCTCGCCTTCGGTTTTCGCGGAAGCGACGGGTGCGAGGGCGGCGGCCTGGGCGACAGGGCCCGGCTTCGCATCGCTCTTGGCCACCATCGGGGAAAGCGCCGTCGCTGCGGCGGCGGTCTGCGCCCCGGTTTCGGACGAGGTCGCGAGGACGGCGCGGGTAGCGGGGACCGGCGCGGGTGTCGGAGCATCTTCGCCCGTGCTGAGAATACGGCGCGCAGTTTCGCTGGCCGACACCGGAAGGTCCACCACAGCAGCTTTCTCGATGCGTGCGGACATGGCCACCGAAGTCGTCGGTGCGGCTGCGATAGTGATGGCGGAAACCGGCGTGTCGGTGAGCGATTGCGTCGAGGCGGTCGACAGGGCCGAAGCGGCAGCAAGAGTGCCGACAGGCGACGCGGTAGCAACAGTGGCGAAGGGCGAAACGGCGGCAGGAATGCCGACAGGCGAAGCGGTCGTCGAGGCGGTCGACACAGCCGAAGCGGCAACAAGAGCGGCGACGGGCGAGGCAGCGCCAGGAGCGCCAAAAGACGAGGCGGCAGGAAGCGTTGCGAGGTTCGCGGCCGGAGAGATCTTCGGTTCGACCGGCAGGACATTTGCTGTCGGCGTCGTCAAATCCGCCGCGGGATTCTGCGCAGATACCGAAGGCGTTGCCTGCGCTAGGGCCGCGCCTTGCGCCAGGCGCGCCGCGTCGAGGCGTCCGACGGGCAGTTCGACGATTTTCGCCGTCATGGAGGCCGGTGTGTCCACGATAGTCTTGGGAGTGCCAGACGCATCAAGCGGTGCATCGTCTTCCGCCCCAAAAGCCTGCAACGAAGCGAGGCCCGGCAACGAGACCGGCAAGACCGGCAAGACCGGCAAAATCTTGCCGCTTTCTTTGCCGCTTTCCTTGCCGCTTGCCGCCAGCGCTTCCTGAGCTGCCGGCGGAAGGAGGCCGACAGCTTTGCCGTCGCCTTCGATCGGCGCGATCTGGACCAATTGATCGAGCAGGTTCGCAAACCCGTCGAAAGCGCTCTTTCCAGCCTCTTCTTCGCCCGAAAATTCGGCGGAAAAGCTCAGCTTGGAAGGCGTTTCGAGCGAGGTCAAAAAGGAGAGCGAGTTGATCATCGTATATCCGTGTGGCTGTCACGGATATTCTATCAAGAAGCGTGCCAAACCGGCACGACCCACCTTCTAAGACTGGGAAAGATGAGAGACGATGGCCTTGACCAGATCGCGCCGATCCTCGAACGCGCGCTTGCGTCGCCGTTCCGCCGCCGCCAGATCGCCCAGTGTCGCGTCGGATCTTTTCTCCGCTTCGGCGGCTTGTTTTGAACTTACGGCGACGAGATGTTCGAGCTGGTCCTGCATCGCCTTTCCGCTGCGCAGGTCCATGCCGGTCAGCGCATCGTCCTTTTCGGCGTAATAACGCGCCAGCGATCGGGTGCGCTCGGCCACCCCGAACAGACGTTCCCGCAGGGCTTCCGCCTCCGACGCCGCGAGCGCGGAGCGGCTTTTCTCGACCGTACGGACGCGCTCGATCAGTCTGGCGCGCTTCAGCTTGCGCTTGTCAGGCGGCATGGGCGAGCAATTCCAGCATCTGATCGGCCGCTTGCGACAGCGTCACCTGGTCTCGCGTTCCCTGCGACAGAAAATCGACCATGCGCGGATGCAGCGCGATGGCCTCGTCCAGCAGCTTGTCCATTCCCGGGCGATAGGCGCCCATCATCACCAGATCGCGGTTCGCCTCGTAGGCTGCGGTCAGCGCGCGGAAACGGCGTGCGATCTTCTCGTGATCGGGCGGAACGATGTCGTTCATGACGCGGCTCAGCGATGCGCCGATATCGACCGCCGGATATTGTCCACGCTGCGCGATCTCCCGCGAAAGGACGATATGTCCGTCGAGAATGGCGCGCGCCGTATCCACGACCGGATCGTTCTGATCGTCTCCATCGGCAAGGACGGTGTAGATGCCCGTTATCGATCCGCCGCTTTCAGCGGAGTTTCCGGCGCGTTCGATCAGCTTGGTGATCGTCGCCAGGGCGGAAGGGGGATAGCCCCGCGCCGCGCCAGGCTCGCCCAGCAGGATGCCGATCTCGCGCGCAGCGTGCGCTACGCGTGTGAGGCTGTCCAATATAAGGAGCACGCGCTTACCCTTGGACCGCAGATGTTCGGCCATGCTGGTCGCCAGCATCGCTCCGCGTAAACGCAGATTGGCTGCATGATCGGCGGGTACGGCCACGATGGCGGTGCGCGCGGCGCGTTCCCCGCCCATATAGCGGTTGACGAAATCGGAGACTTCGCGCGCGCGTTCCCCGATCAGGCCGACCACGATCGCATCGGCATCCGCCCCGTGGACGATCATGTCCATCAGCACCGATTTGCCGACGCCCGATCCGGCCATGATCCCGATCCTCTGCCCCACTCCGAACGTGGTCAGTGCGTTCAGAGAGCGGATCCCGACATCCATCGGTTCGGTCACGCTTGCCCGGTCGAGCGCATCGACCCGGTAGCCACCTGCGGGCCAGGACACGGTCGCGCCGACCGGACCCTTGCCGTCGATGGGGCGCCCTGCCCCATCGACCGAGCGGCCGAGAAAATCCTCGCCCACGGCCAGCATTCCGGGACTGCCTTCGGGCCTGACCACCGCACCTGGACGCAGCAGGACCGTATCGCCCAGCATCATCATCATGGTGTGGCCGTTGCGAAATCCGATCGTCTCGGCCCGATGTTCGACCCCGCGGCCCTGCGCGATGGCGCAGAGCGTGCCGATCGGAACGCCCAGGCCGGACACTTCGATCAAACCCCCGTCGCAGGCCACGACACGGCCGAAGCGGCGCGGCGCGAGATCGAAACTCCCGCCGCCTCCGCATTCTTTCAGTGTCGCCTCTATCAGGGCACGCATGAATCGAGCGCCTCCGCAATTGCACGGCGCCATTGTTCGGGACCGTCCTCGACACCGCCATCCTCGGTTTCGACCCGCAGCCCTCCGCGCTCGACGCTGGGATCGGGCACGAGTTCGAGGGCATCGGAGACGCTGTCCTTGACCAGCGCGAGATCGTCCGGGTGGATGAGGATAGTCCTCTCGTCATGGCGGCGCTGGAACATCGCCGCAGCCGCTTCGATCCGGCGAGCGAGCCCGTCTCGATCGAGCGCCAGCGGCAGAACCGCATCCTCGCAAAGGGCAAGAACGGTGGTCCTCAGATTCTCGCGCAGCGCAAGCGCGCTTTCGGCATCGAAGCGGGCAAAGGCCAATTCGATACGAGCGCGCTCCTGACGTTCGCGCATCAGTTCCGCCTCGGCTTCGGCACGTGCGGCAGCATGCCCTTCGCGATATCCAATGCCATAGGCATCGGCGGCAGGATCGACCGCGACCGGTTCGGGTGCCGCCACTTCCGGCGTGCGAGTATATCGCACACTCGGTGTGAAAGCGCCGGGACGACCAAGATCCGCGTAGGCGATCCTAGACATAGTCGTCGCCGCCATCGCCTATGATTAGGTCGCCGCTTTCGATCAGCTTCTTGGCGATCGCGACGATATCCTTTTGCGCCACGTCCACTTCCGATTTGCGAACCCGGCCGCGATTTTCGATTTCGTCGCGCAGGCCGTCGGCCGCGCGGCTCGACATGGCCGCGAAGAAGAGGTCGCGCTGCGGCTCTTCCAGCCCCTTCAGGGCCAGAATGAGGACATCGCTTTCGACTTCGCGCAGAAGCGTTCCCATCATCTTCGTATCGAGCGCGAACAGATGCTCGAACTTGAACATCTCGTTCTCGAGTTCCTTGGCGAGATCCTTGTCGATCTCGCTGATCGAAGGCATTACGCGCTGTTCGACGCTGCGATGCGAGCTGTTGATGATCTCCGCGGCCTGGCGAACCCCGCCCATGGTCAGCGGAATCGCACCGTGCAGCCTTTCGATCTTGGCGTTGAGAGTCTGTTCCAAGATGCCGATCGCCTGGCGCGAAACCGGGCCCAGCCGCGCCACGCGGTGCAGCACCGGAGTATGCAGATGCTCGGGCAGAGCCGAGAGCGCAGCCGCCGCCACGTCGCTGTCGAGCTGCAGGAGCAGCACTGCGATTGCCTGGGGGTGTTCGTCGGCCAGGATCTCGCCGATGATCTTGGGTTCCAACCAGCGCAACAGGCCGAGCGCCGGCTGGCTCATTTCCTGTTCCTGGGGCGCAACCTGACGCATCAGGTTTTCGGTCTTCACTTCGCCCACCGCGCCTTCCAGCATACGGCGTACATTGTCGATGCGGCCATGAGCGGAGATGCCCTTGCCTTCTGTCGAATGCGAGAAGCCTGCAATGGCATCGGAAATCGCACGCGGTTCGATTTCGCCCATTTCCACCATGGTGGTGGCAATCTGGCGCAATTCGTCGGGCGTAAGCTGGGACAGGATGCGCGAGGCATCTTCTTCCGACAACAGCATCACCATGATGGCGGCCTTGTCGGCGCCCAGCAGCGCGGGCACCGCAGGTTCGGCGGAGAGCGCGGTATCCGGCTGGGGGATATCTGACTGGATCATGCCGGTTGTCCCTGCTGAGTATTGTCGGCGAGCAGGCGGCGCAGGGCGAGCACCGCGTCGTCCGGGTTCTCACGCGCGATCCGCTGGGCGAGTTCGATCTGCGCATCGAGCGCTTCACGATCGAGGCCCGGCTTGCTTTCGGGAACGAAAGTTCCATCCGGTCCCTCGACCAGCAGCGTTTCGTCGCTCTCGCCTTCCTTGACCGGCTCCGTCCGGCCCTTCAGCGCCTTGATCGCGGGGCGAACCGCCAGCAGCAGGACCAGCAAAACCGCCAGGATCGCGACTCCATTGCGCACCGCCATGGCGAACCAGCCGGTCTCGTAGAAGGGAATGACTTCCTCCTCGACCTTTTCGAACGGGCGCATGATCACGGTCACCTGATCGCCCCGGTCGGCCCGCGCGCCCACGGCGGCAGTGACCAATTCCTTGACCTTGTTGATATCCGCCGCGCTCGCCTTGGCCAGCGCCGCCTGGTCGATCGCCACGGCGACCGAGAGATATTTGATCGAACCCGGCGTAAGATTGGAGACCGAGACCTCGCGGCCCATCTCGTAAACACGCGTGGCGCTGCTCTCGCCCGTGCCACCGGCTTCGGCCTGCTGGGCGTCTTCCGGCGCGCGCTGCTCGGCCTCCGCGTCGGCGGGAGGGGTGTTCGCGAGAACGCCGGGAATGCCGCCCGCCGGGCCGCCCGCAGTTTGAGATTGCTGCGTCGTCTCGCGGCGTATCGTGCCGTCCTTGTCGTAGCTTTCGCGCGCGGAGGTGACCTCGTTCATGTCGAGCTCGACCTGTACCTGTGCCGAGAATGCCTCGGCCCCGAACATCGGGGCGAGCAGCTGATTGACCTGCGCGTTGAGCTTGCTTTCGAGCTGCGCCTGAAGGTCGAGCCTTCCGCTATTGGGATCGCGCGGCTGGGTCAGAAGTTTGCCGTGCTGGTCCACCACCTTGACGGATTCCGTCCCCAGCCCCGGCACCGATGCGGCGACGAGGTTGGTGATGGCGGTGACCTGGCTGTCGGTTAGCTGGCGCCCGCGCGCCATGCGCACCATAACCGATGCCGAAGGATCGACATCTTCGCGCACGAAGACCGAGCGTTCGGCCTTGGCAAGATGGACGCGCACCGCCTCCACCCCGTCGATTTCCATGACGGTCAGCACCAACTCGCGTTCCTGCGCCGCCCGGAGGCGATCGCCTTCCAGCGTCCGGCTGGCGCCCATCGGCAGGTTTTCGAGCATCTGCTGCCCGCTTTCGGGCGCGGCGAGCGAACCGTCCGATGCGACCAGCATGCGCGCACGATACAGATCGTCCTCGCCCACCGTCAGCGCGCCGGAATTGTTGTCGATCGTGTAGGCGATGCCCGCCGTATCGAGCGTTTCGACCACGCTTGCACGTTCGGCATCGTCGAGCGAGGAATACAGCATGCGCTGCGGTGCCGGCGACATGGCCGCCCAAGTCAGCGCCAGAACGCCGAGGCCCGCCGTGCCGGCGAACCAGGGGAGCATCTTCTTTACGCCCGGCTGCACCGTCAGCGCCTTGGCGCGATCGACGATCGTGCCGCCGCTGAGATTGGCCGACATGCCCCCGTTACCTTGTGCGGGCATCGTGGCGGGAACGAGGTCGCTCATCTATCAGATCCCCATTCGCATGGTTTCCTGGTACGCGGACAACAGCTTGTTGCGCACCTGGAGAGTTGCTTCGAAGGCCACGCCCGCTTCCTGGCGGGCCAGCATGACCTTGGCGATGTCGGTCGTCTCGCCGCGCTCGTATGCTGCGGTGAGTTCGCCCGAGCGGCTCTGTGCCGCATTGACGCTGTCGAGCGCACCTTTGAGCGAATCTCCGAAACTGGTCGGCTGGGCCTGCGTTGCGCCAACGCCGCCCGCCTCGGTCGGCGCCGCCGGTTTGGCTTGGTGGAGATCGGTCAGAACCTTCGACCGATCGATGATCTGCTGGCGCATGGCGATGATCTGTTCGATCGATCCGCCGCCGCCGATGCCGCCTACCGGGTTCATCGTGCCGCTCCCATAGCGATGCCGGCTTCACGGAAGGACGCCAGACGATAGCGCAAGGTGCGCTCGCTGATGCCCAGCGCACGCGCGGCATTCGCGCGGTGTCCGCCGACCGATTCAAGAGTGTCCATGATCGCGCGCGCTTCGCTGAGCTTCACGATCTTGGAAAGTTTCGCCGGAGCGGCCTGGCCCTTCGCGTCGGCCACCGCCTCCATGGCGTCTGGCATGGTAGCGGCCGGGGCCGTCTCGCAGGCGACCGGTCGCGCGGCCATGTCGAACACGATGTGTTCGGGCGCGATCTCGCTCTGGCCCTGTGCAAGCAGAAGCGCGCGCCGCATCACGTTTTCCAGCTCGCGCACATTGCCGGGCCATGCATAGGCACGCAGCGTGTCGAGCGCGGCATCGCCGATCCACGGCATCGCTTCGCCCTTGGGTGCATGGCGCAGCAGCATGGTGAAGGCGAGCGGAGCGATATCCGCCGGACGCTCGCGAAGGGCAGGCATGCTGACGGGAAAGACGTTGAGGCGATAGAAAAGGTCGGCACGGAAGCGGCCCTGCTCGACTTCGTGGGGAAGATCGCGGTTGGCGCAGGCGATAATGCGTACGTCCACCTTCACCGGGCGGGTCGCACCGATGGGGACGACTTCGCCTTCCTGAAGGGCACGCAGCAGCTTGGCCTGCAGCGACAGCGGCATTTCCGCGATTTCGTCGAGCAGCAGCGTGCCGCCATCGGCCGCGCGGAAGAAGCCTTCGCCCGCGGCATTGGCGCCGGTGAACGATCCCTTCTCGTGACCGAACAGCATGGCTTCGAGCATCGTTTCGGGGATCGCGGCGCAATTGACGGCAATGAACGGCTTGTCCGCCCGATCGCTGCGCGCATGGATGAAGGTCGACAGGACTTCCTTGCCGGTGCCGGTCGGTCCGTTGATCAGGACGGGAATTTCGGTTCGGGCCAGCCGATCAGCCAGAGCGATGATCGAAAGCATGGCGGGATCGGCAGCCACGGGGCCTTGGCCAGCATAGATCATCGCGACCAGTGCGGCGATGCTGCTTTCGGCGTTGGGGTCCTTATAATAAAGAGTGCCACCTTGGCCCGACCGTGCAAACGCCGCCACGTCCGATCGAGTCACCACGATGCTGCGCGCATCCCGGCTCGCGCTCGCATCGCTCTCATCGGCCAGTGTCACCGGCTTTTTCATGAAGAGCGACGAGGCGATTCCGGCCAGCCGCGACTCCAGCGAGGCGTGCTTGCGCGAAAAAATCGTGGTTGTGTTCAGTCCGTCCATTGGTGCCCCTGATTGGCATGTCTTAACGACACGAAGGCTTTTGCGTCCTTGACGGCCAAGGAATGGCTAATTTTAGACCTCGTATTTTTACCTAGAAGGCTGCGAACCCGGCAAATCCCTGCCCCGGCAAGCACTTAAATTTCCGGTGAGCAGGTCGGTCTGGTATTGGCTGCCGCATCCTGACCAGGGGCAGTGATCGATAGACCAGAAGGATTTTTGCCATGAACGTGATCAACACCAACATCTCCTCGATGAAAGCCGCCAACGCCTCGACCCAGGCCGGCAAGGCGCTGGGCACCGCGATGGAGCGCCTGTCGACCGGCAAGCGCATCAACTCCGCCAAGGACGACGCCGCCGGCCTCGCCATCGCGACCAGCATGACCTCGCAGGTCCGCGGCATGAACCAGGGCATCCGCAACGCCAATGACGGTATCTCGTTGGCGCAGACCGCCGAAGGTGCGCTCAATGAAGTCACGAACATGTTGCAGCGCCAGCGCGAACTTACCGTCCAGGCTTCCAATGGGACTTATTCCGCTGATGACAAAACAAACCTTGCGGCCGAAATGGATGCTTTGAATACGCAAATCCAAAGCGTTCTGAACAATACCGAATTCAACGGTAGTAAGCTGTTCGCCGGTGGTGAATCGGCAGCTACGCCAGGGACCCTAGACCCTGCTGTAGAGAACAAAATCACTATTCAGGCTGGCGCAAATGCAAGCGATACGGTCGAAATAAATCTTGGCGCAGGCTTAGCTAATAACGCAGCATTCATCGCTGCTACCGGCACTTTTGGTGTCGATGTGACAGATCTAGCCGGCGACGGTAGCGAACTTGCCCTGTTCGACGATGCCATCAAGGTGATCTCGACGACCCGCGCCAACCTCGGTGCATCGCAGAACCAGTTGGAATCGGCGGTGAACAACCTTTCCAGCAACATCACCAACCTGTCCGACGCCCGTTCGCGGATCGAAGATACGGACTACTCGGCTGAGACGACCGCTCTCGCTAAGGCCCAGATCCTGAGCCAGGCTTCGG
>NZ_LWFF01000311.1 GCF_001635685.1 Erythrobacter sp. HI0063 | reverse complement strand
CCACTGCAAAAGCGGCGAATGCAGCGATCGCCGCCGGAATGAATACGGCGCGCGCCTCATCGGGAATGCGCGGGAAGGAATAATCGATCGCGCGGCTGCGGTCGCTGGCAATCGTCCGGGCGCTCAGCATCAGGATACCGAAAGCCACCGCGATCAGGGCGAGATGGACGAGGAACGGCGTGTGCAGCGGCCGCGTCGCCAATTCGCCGACGAATCCGGCCAAAACCGATCCGAAGGCCAGGCCGCCCACATTTGCGCAAGCCGCCAGCAGCGAGCCTGCCTCCTCGTGTTCTTCGGAAAGCTGGTCGATGAGAGCAAGCGATCCGATGGCGACGAACACGCCGACGCCCGCGCCCGAAAGAAATCGCCCCAGCATCAGCGGTGGCAGACCGCTCGCGAAATAGAATGCGATGTCGGCCAGAAGGATCGCGGCGAGCGCCGCGCCGAGCAGCAATTTCCGGCCGAATTTTCGCGAGAGAGACCCGCCCAGCCACATCATCCCAAGCGCGCCGACGACATAGATCGCGAAGACGAGCGTGAGAGTGAAGGACGAGAGGATCCGCTTTTCGATATAGGTCGGAAAGAGCGGGGTCAGCTGTGTCGCGCCCGAAAGAGCCGCCATCAGTACGATGGCAAGCGCGATCGCGCCGCGCCAGCCGCCGCTACCGCGTAATTCGTTACCGGATCTATCGGGGATGAACTGTCTCCGCCTGCGAGCCCCACGCGGCCCGCTCCGTTTTGCGTAATACGCTCAACTCCGCGTTTAGTTCGCTGCCTAGCGACGACCCGCTCGAATCTGGACGAACCCGCCCACCGCCTTGCCGCTGGGAAACGGTATGGCTAAGGGCTTCTGCATACGAATGCATCCACGGATCGTGAGGACGGATTTATGAATTTCGAAGAGATGACCGCGCGCATGCGTGACGGGCAGGGCTTTATCGCGGCGCTGGACCAGTCCGGCGGCTCCACCCCCAAGGCGCTGCAATCCTATGGCGTCGAGGATAGCGAGTGGGACGGCGACGAGGAGATGTTCGCCAAGATCCACGAGATGCGCTGCCGCATCGTCGAATCGCCCAGCTTTTCCGACGGACGCGTCATCGGCGCGATCCTGTTCGAAAAGACGATGGAGGGTTGCTCCAAGGACGGCTCGCCCATTCCGGCCCTGCTCTCGCGCCGCGGCATTGTGCCGTTCCTGAAGGTCGACAAGGGTATGCACGACACCGAAAACGGCGTGCAGCTGATGAAAGAGATGCCGACGCTGGCGAAAGACTGCGCGCGGGCCAAGGAATTGGGCGTGTTCGGCACGAAGATGCGTTCGGTCATCCATGAAGCCGATCAGAAGGGCATCGCCGAGAATATCCGCCAGCAGATGGATTTCGGCCTCGAAATTCTGGATCAGGGCCTCGTTCCGATCCTGGAACCCGAAGTGAGCCTGAAGAGCGACAGCCGCGTCCAGGCCGAAGCGCTGGTGCTATCCAACGCGCTCGACCAGATGGAGCGCGTGCCCGAAGGCAAGCAGGTGATGTGGAAGCTCACGATTCCGAGCGAGCCGAACCTCTACAAGCCGTTGATCGATCATCCGCAGGTGCTGCGCGTCGTCGCGCTTTCGGGCGGTTACAGCCGTGAAGACGCCTGCCGCGAGCTGGCCAAGAACGACGGCATGATCGCAAGCTTCAGCCGCGCGCTGCTCGAAGTTCTGCAGGCGAAGATGGACGATCAGCAATTCGACCAGGCGCTCGGCAATGCGATCGAAGAGATCTCGTGTGCCAGTACCGGGGACAGCACCGGCGCCTGAATTCAGCGCGCCGCATAGGTGAAGCGATAGGCGCCGGGCGGGATGGTCTGCCCGGCTACCTGTGCCGGCATGGCTTCGCCCAGCACATAGGTCCGGTTCATGACCGTATAGGGCTCGCCCAGAGTCATTGGCACGGTCTGCTTCCAATGCGTCGCCGTGATGCGCGTCGACACGATAAGCCTGCCCGCATGGACGCAGCGTGCGTTTTGCGGGCAGCGACTGTCTTCGACCACGCTCAGCGGCGTGAGGATCGTGTCTCCCTGCCAGACCGATTCTCCCAAAGCGACGGCGGTGCCCTGCGCCTGCGCTTCGCCGCCGACCATGGGCGTGTCCGGCACGATTGCGCATCCCGATGCGATGAGAGGTGTCAGGAGAGCGAGCGGGGCGAGGGTGCGGATCATTGGGCTGTCTGGCGCCCAAACCGCTTTCGACAGGCTGAATATCGACGGGCGCGCTCGGTAAGGCTAGGGGCGTGGCGATGACCGATCCCAACGCCGAACTCTCGACCCAGCTTTACCTGATCTCGCCGCTCGACGTGTCCGGCGAATTTCCGCAGCGCCTCGAACGCGCGCTCGACGCGGTGCCGGGGCTGGTGACTGCGTTTCAGTTTCGCGTGAAGGATATCGACCAGCACGAGGCCGCACGCCTTGCCGAACCTCTGCAGGCCATCTGCGCCGCGCGCGAAGTCGCGTTCATCGTCAACGATTCGATTCCTCTCGCCAAGCGCCTGGGTGCGGACGGTGTCCATCTCGGCCAGAAGGACGGCACCGTGGAAGAAGCGCGCGAGGAACTGGGGCGCGAGGCGCAGATCGGCGTCACCTGCCATGCCAGCCGTCACCTCGCACTGGAGGCGGGCGAAGCGGGCGCTGACTATGTCGCCTTCGGAGCGTTCTTTCCCAGCACGACCAAGCAGAGCGAGCATCGCCCCGAGCCCGAGCTCGTGGAATGGTGGACGGGCCTCATCGAAATACCCTGCGTCGCCATCGGCGGCATCACGCCCGAAAACTGCAGGCCGCTGATCGAGGCGGGGGCGGATTTCCTCGCCGTGTCCGGTGCGGTCTGGAACGAAGACGAAGTGGCCAGCGTGAAAGCCTTTGCGGAGCAAATCGCGGCTTCGTGAGTAGTCATCCCCGAAGCGGACCTTCAATTCGTGTGTCCGTTCAGGAGATTACCATGCGCCACCTCGTTTTCGCCGCCGTATCCTCGCTGGCCCTCGCCGCATGCAGCATGAGCGGGCAGGACAACGATACCGGTGAGGAAACCACCGCCAGCGCGGATAGCGGATCCGATTACGGATACGACACCTATAGCGACGACAATCTGGCGGACTCGATGGCGTCCGACGATCAGGCGATGACGCGTACCAGCGCCGAGGCCGACGGCAATTCGAGCAATATGGGCTCCGCCGACGCGATCCCCGATCCCGAAGATCGCCCGATCATGCAGGCGCAGGTGGTGCTCGACCGGATCGGCTTCGGTCCCGGCGTGATCGACGGCAAGATGGGCATGAGCACCGAGAACGCGCTGATGGGTTTCCAGGAAGCGAACGATCTCGACACGACGGGTGAGCTGGACGAAGCGACCAAACAGGCGCTGTCCGAATGGGAGCGGATTCCGGCCACGCGCGTCGTCACCATTCCCGAGAATTGGGGCGAGGTCGACTACGTCTCAATCCCCGAAGATACCGCCGCGAAGGCTAAGATGGAACGCCTCGGCTACACCTCGCTCGACGAGAAGCTTGCCGAACGCTTTCACACGACGATCGATGTGCTGAAGCAGCTCAATCCCAATGGCCGACCGGCCGGCATGGAGGGACAGGGCACGGCCTCGCCGACGCCCAGTTCGACTGCCACTGCGACTCCGACCCCGACTCCGACTTCGAGCGCGCCCGGCTCCAGCGCGCAGACCGCCCAGGCAGCGGCGGAAAGCTTCTTCCGCCCCGGCCAGCGTATCCGCGTCCCCAATATCGGCGGTGACCGGATCGAACCTGGCGCGATCGCCGATCGCGGCTGGCAGAGAACGCTCGCCGCGCTGGGCGTCGGTAGCGACCAGCCCGAAGTGGACCGCATCGTGGTCAGCAAGGCAGGCAAAACCTTGAAGGCCTATCAGGGCGACAAGCTCGTCGCGCTTTTCACGGTCAGTTCCGGGTCCAGTCAGTTTCCGCTGCCCATCGGCGAGTGGGATATCGAGGGCGAAGCCTATAACCCGACCTACAGCTACGATCCGGAAGTCCTCGGCGACGGGGAAGGCGAAACCTATCAATTGCCGCCGGGCCCCAACGGACCGGTCGGCGTCGTCTGGATCGATCTCAGCAAGGAACATTACGGGATTCACGGCACGCCGGATCCCGAAACCATCGGCCGTGCGCAATCGAGCGGCTGCGTCCGCCTGACCAATTGGGATGCGGCGCGGTTGGCTGGCATGGTGTCGCAATCGACGCGGGTGATATTCGAAGCGTGACGGCATCGCCGGTGCAGGCTATCGTCATGCAATGAAGTTCGCCGATCGCATACTCACTGTCATCATCACCGCCACGGTCACCAGCATGGTCTGGATCGTGGCGGGTGGTAGCCTGATCGAGAATGCGGGCAGCGACAGCCAGCTCGAAAAGACAAGCCCCGCCAAGGCTGCACCGAGCCCCAGCCCGGATCCCGGCCCGAGCGATCCAGCCTCGTCAGAGCAGGCAGGTCTCGAAACCCCGATTTCGGATCAGGCGCGCAACGCCGCGGCACTCAACACCAGAGTCGCGCGCGCACCGGCGGAAGAATCGACCGCCGGCCTGTTGATCCCGGTACTGAACGTGAAGCCGAGCGATCTGAGCGATACGTTCACCGATTCGCGCGGTGGAGGCACGCGCTTGCACGAGGCAATCGACATCATGGCTCCGCGCGGCACCAGCGTGGTGGCCGCCGCTCCCGGCACGATCGAACGCCTGTTCCGGTCCGATGCGGGCGGCAACACGATTTATGTCCGCTCGTCAGATGGCGAAACGATCCATTATTACGCCCACATGGACGAATATGCCGAGGGTCTGCGCGAAGGGCAGCGCGTGCGGCGCGGGCAGCGGCTGGGCACGGTCGGCAGCTCCGGCAACGCTTCGCCCGAAGCGCCGCATCTCCATTTCGCCATCCTCCAGACGACGCCCGACGCCGAATGGTGGGAGCCGGCCAACGCGATCAATCCGTACCCGATCCTCTCGCAGCGATAGGTTTCAGCGCGTCGCCCGATTGCAGCGCACGCGGCCCAGCGTCCCGTCGGACTTCACCTGCTGCAAGAGCCCGCCGGACACGCGCCGCAATCGCATGTCCTTGAGCGGGCCGCGCGTGAAAACCATCGTATCGCCGTCCAGCAGGTAGATACCCTTGCCGGACTTATGGACATAGCGCGAGGCGCTGGTGATACGGAAAGACAGATCCGGGACCGGAACGTAAGCCTGGCCCTGGGCATCGCCGGGAAGGGCGCATTGATAGCGGCCCTGCGGCAGAACGCCGATATCGCGTGCGGCCGCACGGCCTGTGGTCGGAACGAGCGTGGCGAAAAGGGCCATGATGATTGGGATGGGGCGAACCGTCATCCCTCCGATATAGGCCATCGCGCCGCCCCATGCCACCTATCCGGCGCTCGCCAGGATGACCCATACGGCGCGCAGGGTTTCGCCAGCCTTGTTGTTCGACGCATGCTCGGCTAAGCGCGCGCCATACTTGCACGGGCAATCCATCGGCCCGGCACAGACGAAGGCATATCCCATGAAGATCAGCGGCGTGGACATCCGTCCCGGCAACATTCTCGAATATGAAGGCGGCATCTGGAAAGTCGCCAAGATCCAGCATACCCAGCCGGGCAAGGGCGGGGCCTACATGCAGGTCGAGATGAAGAACCTGCAGGACGGTCGCAAGACGAACGTCCGCTTCCGCAGCGCCGACACGGTCGAGAAGGTGCGGCTCGACACCAAGGACTACCAGTTCCTCTACGAAGACGGCGACATGCTCGTGTTCATGGACCAGGAAACCTGCGAGCAGATCATGCTGCCGAGCGATCTCCTCGGCGATGCGCGTCCGTTCCTGCAGGACGGAATGCAGGCGAAGCTCGAATTGTGGGAAGAAAAGGCCATCAGCGTCGAACTGCCTTCGCAGGTCGAGGCCACCATCGTGGAAGCCGACGCCGTGGTGAAGGGGCAGACCGCTTCGTCCAGCTACAAGCCCGCCGTGCTCGACAATGGCGTGCGCATCATGGTCCCGCCGCATATCGAAAGCGGCACGCGGATCGTGGTCGACGTGTACGAACAGAGCTACGTCGGCAAGGCGAGCTAGGACTTTATCATGGCAGCGATTTCCGGTCTCATCCGGGTAATGGAAAAGGCCGCGCGCAAGGCGGGTGGCCGGATGCGGCGCGACTTCGGCGAGGTCGAGCACCTTCAGGTCAGCCAGAAGGGCCCGGCCGATTTCGTCAGCAAGGCGGATATGCGTGCCGAACGCACTTTGTACGACGAATTGCTGGCCGCGCGTCCCGATTGGGGCTTCGTGCTGGAAGAAGCGGGCGTCATCGAAGGCGATCCCGACAAGCCGCGCTGGATCATCGATCCGCTCGACGGGACCAGCAATTTCATCCACGGCATTCCCCATTTCGCGATCTCCATCGCGGTGCAGGAACCCAAATTGGGCGGCGGCGGATGGGGCGATGTGACTGCCGGGGTGGTCTATCAACCGATCACCGACGAGACGTTCTGGGCGGAAAAGAGCCGGGGCGCCTGGCTCCACGATGCGCGCCTGCGCGTGTCCGGCCGTCGCAATCTCAGCGAATCGCTGGTCGCCACCGGCATGCCGTTTCAGGGCCACGGCGATTTTTCCGAATGGACCAAGATCTTCGCCGCGATCGGCCCGCAGGTTGCGGGCATTCGCCGCTTCGGTGCCGCATCCCTCGATCTCGCCTGGCTTGCCGCCGGGCGTTTCGACGGGTTCTGGGAAAGCGGCCTCAACGATTGGGATACGGCGGCGGGCTGCCTGATCGTGCGCGAGGCGGGCGGTTTCGTCAGCGATTTCCGTGGGCGATCCATGCCGATCCATTCCGATCAGGTTTTGGCCGCAAACGATGCGCTGCATTCCAAACTGCACAAGCTGCTGGTCGGCGCGCTCAAGAAGTAAGTCTTCGCGCAAAGGGGAGGATTGTGTTCCTCCCTCCTCTTCGCTATCCGCGCCGCTTCCGTGCCTCCGTGGCGGAATTGGTAGACGCGCTCGACTCAAAATCGAGTTTCTAACGAAGTGCCGGTTCGAGTCCGGCCGGGGGTACCATTCCTGTAGCGCTACCGCTGCGCTGCATGAGCGCTGGATTACCATTCCTGTAGCGCTACCGCTGCGCTGCATGAGCGCTGGATTACCATTCCTGTAGCGCTACCGCTGCGCTGCATGAGCGCTGGATTTAAGCCGCTATCGCTTCTCTGCCTGAGCGGGTTTTTTCTGCGCTACCGCGCCGCGCGCTACTTGAGC
>NZ_LWFF01000310.1 GCF_001635685.1 Erythrobacter sp. HI0063 | reverse complement strand
CTTTTCGTGCTGGAAACTACGGCGCAAATCGCGACACTCTGCGCACTTTGAACGAACTCGACATCGGTTTCGATACCAGCTTCACGCCCGCCATCTCGAACGGCCATTGCGACATTCCGCTTGGCCGGGAAACGACCCAGCCGGTGCTGATGGAAGGTGTGATCGAAGTGCCGACCGGTTGCATTCGCGATGCCACCGGCAATCTGCGCCATGCCCAGATCACCGCCCTGTCGTTGCGCGAAATG
>NZ_LWFF01000309.1 GCF_001635685.1 Erythrobacter sp. HI0063 | reverse complement strand
TGATGCCGTAGATCAGCTTGGACGAGATGTCCGCGATCGAGAACAGCAGCTGGCGCACCACCACCACGTCGCCGGTGAAGCCCAGCTGCGGCAGGGCGTAGGCGATAGGATAGAGGCCCCAGGTGGCAAGGAAATACCACCAGATGTTCTTCGGCCACGTCTGCAATTGCGCCGGGCTAGTCTGCACGCCGCGCGTGATCACGCCGCGCACTTCCACGATAA
>NZ_LWFF01000308.1 GCF_001635685.1 Erythrobacter sp. HI0063 | reverse complement strand
CCTGGAGACCCGCCATGTGCGCGCTGCGCTGTCGGCCCAGCGCCACAAGACCGATGCCGCCGATGCGCTCGGCATCGCCCATATCATGCGCCCCGGGTGGTTTCGCGAGGCGCATATCAAGACCGAAGACTGCTACCGGATACGCCTGCTGCTGGTGCAGCGGCGCAACCTGAAGCGCAAGTTCCTCGATATCGAGAACGCCATCCGCCACTCGCTGAAGGTGTTCGGGATCCGGCTCGGCAAGGTCGGTCGCGGATCGATGGAGAAGGCGGTGCGCAAGGCGGTCGCAGACGATGCGATGACCGC
>NZ_LWFF01000307.1 GCF_001635685.1 Erythrobacter sp. HI0063 | reverse complement strand
GCAATGGGATGGTGGCGCGCGAACCAATCCGTCAGCTGACGCAGGAAGCCGAAATGGCGATTGGTCGTCACCAAAGAAAGGCCAAGGTCCTTTCGGGTCAACCGGGTCGGTGCATCGGCTTCACCATTGTCGATCTCGCGCTTCTGCCGCTGCTTAGCGAGCTGCTCGTTCTCCGCGATGAGAGCCTCGTATTCATCGACGATTTCGAGGATGGTCATCTCTTGCTGCTTCGGCGACCGCAGGAGTGTCGCACCGTGCACCCGCTCGAAGCAGTCGTTGAGCTTAACCAGATCATCATGCGTGATCTGGGCGAGCGGTCGACCTTCCAGTACGTCGTCGAGGAAACGTGCGGCGACCCCCGCCTG